>JAFDWI010000349.1 GCA_018268545.1 Actinomycetota bacterium | reverse complement strand
GGGTACCGCACCGGTGATCGGTTCGACTGCGAACCAATCCGGTGAATCGATCATCGCCTCGGGCGGGACGCGGTGATCACGGATCGCCTTGATCATCTCATAGGCGTTTATCCGCCCATAGCCGAACGTGGCGTCCCATCCGGGTCGCGACGGATACCGAACGGTGTCGACCAGCGCACCCGGCGACGACGTCCCGAAGTCGTTCGCGGGATCGTGTTCGTTCGGCGTCGAAAAGTCGATGTCGTCGGCGGTCGCGCGCACGATCTGCATGACTTCGTTTGCGGTCAGGTGCACGCCGTAGGAGTCGGCGGCCGACTCCACGAGCCCGACGACACCCGACATGATGCCCGTCGCTTCCGACGAGCAACTCGACGAGGGTACGGACACCAAGGTCCGGCCCCCGTAGTTCGTACACCCGTTCAACGCGAGATATCCCTCCGTCGCTCCGTTCTGGAGCAGCCCGGCCTTCCGTGTGGTCACCGAGTTGACGGCGAGGGTGTGTTCCAGCGCCGCGGGGAGGTTCGGATGCTTGGACGCCTCGTCGGCCATCGAGCCCACGACGACGACGTCACGCGCGTACGCTGCGTCGATCGCCTTCTGGGCCGCGGACGGATTCGTGATCGCACCCAGGGCTTCCTGGATGACCCGTGCACCGGAGTCGAGCGCGAAGAGGACACCCGCGGCGAAACGCTGGCCGTCGGCGATGAACGAATCGCCGACACGTACCGGCGTGAACTGGCATTTCGGACAGGTCCCGACATCGCGATGCCCGTTGGCGTTTGCAACCGAATCGTCGGCCTCGCCACTTCCGTGGCCGTAGTCGACCGTGTCCAACGGGTCGTTGTCGCCGGAGAGGAAGTCCCACCCGGCTATGTCGTCGACGTAGCCGTTGTGGTCATTGTCGACGCCGTTCGAATACGCGGGGTTCAGGATCAGATCCTCGGGGTCGGCGATGCCGTTTCCGTTCAGATCCGGGATCGGGCCGAAGTCCTCGATGTTGAATACACCGTCACCGTTGCAGTCACCATCGGCGACGACCGGATGACACGGGGGTTGTGCTTCGCCGATGTTGATGTGGACCTTGTCCGCGAGATCCGACATGTAGTCGGCGCTCCTCCAGCGGATCCCCGAATCGAGAATCGCGATGTCGACCGCCGGGCTTCCTTCGGTCAGTCCCCAGGCAAGGTCCACCGCGGACCCCTTCTGGCCACAAAGGTTGTGCGGCGAATCCGCCAGAGCCGGATCACGCAACGACGTTCGCCGATAATCGTTCCGATCGAACTCCGCCGGGAGCGACGCAGGCTCGTCCGATGCTCCGTACCGCCAGTGTGCACAGTCCAAGGGCGCCGGACCGCTTGCCGTCGCGACCGGACGACCCAGGATCATCGAGCTCAACCCGAACGCGAGGGTCGCAAAGATCAACCCACTACGCGCCCGCCGAGCCTCCAGAAACTTCGTCATTCGCCATCTCCCGGGATCGGATCCCGCGATGGGATCGGGATTCGCCGCCGGCACTCGCCGCTCGAGGTTCGAATCTTAGCTTCTCTTTACCTGGAACGCATCCGGCTGCTACGGAGCGGTCGCAACCACCGGTGACCCGGGCGGCAACAGGTAAACCGCATTTTCGGAGGTGGCCGCGAGGCGCTGTACACCCGGCCGCGAGATGACACGGCGCGTCGGGGCATCGAGGTCCTTCCCCACCACCAGGATGTGCGTCTCCGCGCGCCCGTCGTCAGCGTGACGCTCTCCAAAGGTGAACACCCATGCCGCCGGCACCTCGATGTGTGCGCCGCGCCGCTGCAGATCGTTCGCGATGCCGGCTGCGACCGCCCAAGGTGGCCCGGCCGCGGGTCCGCCGATGTCGACGAGGACCGACCGATCCGGAGTGCGGGTCACGACCCGCCACGTCGCATCCGACAACGTCGCAATGCCCGGGTACGAACGCGCCCGGCCGAGTGGCGCGAGTGACGCCGCGGTCATCGCACTGTTTCCGCCCACTGCCAGCACGGCGACGGCCACCACGATCGAACCCACGATTCGGATCGCCGTCGTGCCGTCGGGAGCAAGGGCACCGTCGGTCGATGTCACACCAGTCGGGTCGCGATGGCTCGTGGCGCCCCTGACCACGATCCGCCGTAGCGAGCCGACGACAACGACGACGACCACGATCCACGTCACGATCCCCACGGACAATGCACTCGACATCACATACCCGGCAAGGGGCGAGCCGGCGCGCAATGCGGCGATGAGCGTCACGGTCATCGCGACGGCTGCGAACACGCAGAGGTCCCGGATCCACCGGTCCTGCGATGCGCGCGACGTGACCGCACCGACGATCACGACGATCATCAGCACCACAGGGACGGCGAACTGCACCGCGCTCAATGGTGGGATGGTCCGTTGCGCCGGTCCGACGAACACGTCGAGCTGCCGGCTCGTCAGTCCGAACTGGACGAACACGACTCGTACCGCCTCGCTCAACGACGGGTGGGCCGACGGCCCGCCATGCACGAAGTACCGCGCGATCGCACCCAGATTGCCGCCGGCACCACGGAGCTGTTGCCAGACCGGAAGCGCCCACGCGACGACGGTGAGTCCTGCCGCCACGGCAACGGGGCCGACGAGTTGTCGCCCCCGAACCCGGCCTCTCACCACCGCGAGGATCATCGTGACCACCGAGGTCGCGGCGATCACCGGCGCAGACCCGAGGTGGGTCTGCATCGCGAAGTTCGCGGCGCATGCGGCAACGACCAGCGCCCAGGCGCGGCCGCGCACGAACGCGACGCAACTGACGATGAACAGCGCTGTCGGCAGGATGATCAACAGCGGGTTCCACGGATCGCGAAGGAGGTCGAGGCCGAACACGAATTGAAACCCGAGCAGCACGGCTGCGGCTGCGTAGCGCCCGATGCACCGAGACGTCGGATCGTCGCCGAGGCGCCCGGCCAGCACCACGATCAGGATCACGCACAACAGGTTGGCGAGCGCCGATGCAACGCCGAGTCCTCCGAAATTGCCGTGCGCGAACTGGAAGAAGGGCACCGACCAGTACGCGAAAAGTGGTCCGGGATGGTTCCAGTGGTATTGCGAGTACGGTCCGACGAACACCCCACCGTGGATGGCATCGCGCGACTGGATGGCCAGGACGGCCCAGTCACAACACGTCGAGGACGGCGACCGACTGGCCCACAGCTCACGCCATGTGACTACCAAGAGCGGTAGCGCTGCGGCGACCACGGGTACGACCCACATGGCGGACGTCACCGACGCGGTCATGCGCCCCGATCGACCCGCTCCGCTCGTTGGTGCACCGGACAACCCGAAGAATGTATCAGTGCACCACACCGGCGGAACCTCGGCATGAATGTCACACCCCCTGGGCATCATGCACCCATGGCACGACAACAGCTACACCTCATCGAAGTTCCACCGGCATCCGTCGAGCGGGAGATCCGCATTCCCGACACGAGGATCGACGAACGAACCAAGGCGATCGGCAGAGCAGGGATCGCCCGGGCCCGCGCCGCGCTCGCGGAGGCGTCGTCACACCGGGGTGACCGTGACCGCCCGGTCGGGACCGGTCGGCCCACGGCTGCCTGAGGGCACACCCACCGTGGGCCCACAGTCTCGGCACTAACCTGCGGGCATGCGCGACGTCGTCATCATCGAAGCTGTCCGAAGCCCGATCGGGAAGCGGAACGGCGGCCTGTCCTCCGTCCATCCGGCTGACCTACTGGGAACCATCCAGCGCGAAGCCGTCGACCGAGCCGGCATCGACCCCGCCGCCGTCGAGCAGGTCATCGGGGGATGCGTGAGCCAGGTCGGTTCGCAATCGTTCAACATCACCCGCACGGCGTGGCTGTCCGCCGGACTTCCGTTGACCACGGCGGCGACAACCGTCGACACCCAGTGCGGGTCCTCCCAGCAGGCGATGAATCTGGCGTATTCGCTCATCGCGTCGGGCACCGTCGACGTGGCCATGGCGTGCGGCGTCGAATCGATGAGCACCGTCCCGATCGGTTCCAACTCCTCGAAGAAGCTCGGCCTGGGCGTGCCGATCCCGAAGACCTACTTCTCGGAATACGAATTCACGTCGCAGTTCGAGGGCGCCGAACGCATCGCCGACCGCTGGGGCATCTCCCGCGCCGACACCGACGCATTCGGTCTGCGTTCCCAACAGCTGGCTGCCGCGGCATGGGACGAGGGCCGCTTCGACACGCAGATCCGCCCGATCGATGCGCCCGACCTCGACGCCGACGGGAATCCGACCGGGACGACCCATCGGGTGCTCCGCGACGAAGGCCTCCGCGAAACCTCAACCGACAAGCTCGCCTCGCTCAAGCCGGTTGCTCGCGAGGACGGGGTGCACACCGCCGGGAACTCCTCGCAGATCTCCGATGGCGCAGCAGCCCTGGTGATGACGACGCCCGAGGTGGCCGCCGAACTCGGCGTCACCCCGATCGCCCGAATCGTCGACACGTGCCTGGTCGGCGTCGACCCCGTCCTGATGCTGACCGGACCGATCGATGCAACCCGTCGCCTCCTGGGGCGAACCGGTCTGACCATCGACGACATCGATGTGTTCGAGATCAACGAGGCGTTCGCGTCGGTCGTGCTGGCCTGGCAGTCCGAGGTCGGAGCCGACCCGGATCGGGTGAACCCTAACGGCGGTGCGATCGCGCTCGGTCACCCCCTGGGGTGTACCGGCGCATTCCTGACGACCAAAGCCGTCCACGAGCTGATCCGTACCGACACCGATCGTGCACTCATCGCGATGTGCTGCGGTGGCGGACTCGGCACCGGCACCATCATCGAACGCGTGTGACCGACCGCCTCACGTGGGCGAGGCTCTATCCTCGACAAGCGTGAGCGAACTCACCGAACGACTCGGGTACGGGCCCGACGACCGCCTGCTCATCATCAACGCCGACGACCTCGGCATGTGCCATGCGGCGAACGTCGGCGTCTTCGATGCGCTCACCGTCGGCCACGCGACGAGCGCGACGCTTATGGTGCCGTGCCCCTGGGCTCGTGAAGCCTCGGCGCGCTACGCCGGCGAGGACATCGGCGTCCACCTGACACTCAACGCCGAGTTCGAGCAGTACCGCTGGGGTCCGACCACGCATTCACCGACCCTCCTCGACGGCGACGGCGGCTTCCCAGGCACCGTCGAAGACCTCTTCGAACACGCCGATGTCGGCGAGGTTCGCCGCGAACTCGCGGCGCAGATCGAGCGGGCGATCCTGTGGGGTTTCGACGTCACCCACCTCGACACCCACATGGGTGCCCTCCAACTCCGGCCGGAACTGTTCGACGCCTACATCGAAGCCGCCGTGATCTTCGACCTGCCGATCCGTCTGTCCGGGGCATCGAGCGAAGCGGTCGTCGGTTTCCCCTTCCGCTCGCTCGCGACCGACGAGGGGGTGTTGTTCCCCGACCATCTCCTGCACGAGCCGGGAGCGTCGACCCGCCGCCTTCTCGACGCCTACCTCGCCGACCCACGACCGGGCGTCACCGAGATCCTGGCGCATCCGGCGATCGACACGGACGAATTGCGGGCGATCACACCCGATGCAGAACGCCGCATCGACGACCACCGTGATCTCACCGACCCCGACCTGGGCGAACGACTCGACGAGGCGGGCATCCGCCTGATCGGTTACCGAGCGCTGCGCGACGCCCAACGGACGCCCGACCGCACTCCCCCGACCGTCAGCTGATCCACTACAGGCCGTCGGTCGACGCCGCGAGTTCGCGGCGTGCGGCGACCACGGCAGGTCGGCGCCACGCCGACAGCAGCGCCAGAAGCGGAGCAGTGGGACCCTCGGTCTTGAGGTCACCGGTCATGAAGGCGACGTTCGGGTCGAGATCGCCGCGTAACATCGCCCGGACGTCGTCGAAGGTCGTTCGCAGCGACAGATTCGGGTCGGCGGCACGTGCCGCAACGACCCGCGTGACCCGACCGTCGGTGACCTCGATCGTCAACCGGCCGCGACCTCTCGGGGCACCACTGATCTGCAGGTCGATGACGGCATCGAGCAAGGTCGGTTCGGATGCCGCGCAATGCCGGACCAGCTGGTCGCACCACGCATCGCTCAAGACCTCGATCACGACGTCACCCCTGACCTGCGCGGAGCCGCGACGTCGGTGGTCATGACAGATCTTCCACCCCGGCGAACAGGTCGACCTCGACATCGGGAACAGCGACCCTGGTTCGTGCGAGTCGATAGACCTCGAAGGGAAACACCGTTGCAGCGACGTCATCGGGAAGGCCGAACCAGAACGGTGAACCCGGGTCGATCTGGGTCGCGTGGGCGATGAGCGCAGCCTTGCGAGCAGCGTAGGTGCCCGCGACGTCGACGCGGGTCGTCGACCCCGGCTCGACCTCGGGTCGTTCGAACCACCGGTCGTCATAGGGTGATTCGAGTCCCAGCTCGAGGAACTTCTCGTGGAACGCCACGATCCGCTCCCGAGTCCACATCGAGTAGTACAGCTTCGAGGGTGTCCACGGCCGACCCTGGTCCGGATACCAGGTCGGGTCCCCCGCTCGGTCGAATGCCGGGACACTGATGTCGTGGACCCGCAGGTGGTCCGGATGCGGGTAGTGCGTCTGGTCGTCGCCGTAGGTGACCACCACGTGGGGGCGAAATGTCCGGATGATCCCGACGAGCCGAGCAACCTCGGTGTCGAAGTCCTGGTTCGCGAAGGCGTCCGGATGCTTGTTCGGCTCGGTGTCGGGCATCCCCGAGTCCCGGTACCCGAGGAGGACGACCTGCTGGTAGCCGATCGCATCCGTGGCGCGGTCGAGTTCCCGGAGCCGAACCGCCGGAAGGTCGGCCTCGATCTCGGGCCGGTTCATCGCCGGGTTGAGAATGTCCCCCGCCTCGCCGCCGGTGCAGGTCACCAGGAGCGCCTCACCACCGGCATCGACCAGTCGGCGGACGGTCCCCGCGCCTTTGGAGGACTCGTCATCGGGGTGGGCGTGTACCGACAGCAGGCGTCGAACCCCGCTAGTCCCGGGGCGTGTCGAGGTGTGATCGACGGCGAGCACCATGGAGACAACGCTACCGGCCGGGCACCGGACGCCAGACACCCGGACGCGTTGCTGCCCCGCCGACCGTGCCGAATCGGCCGATCAGACGGGGCAGCTGAATGGGTGGCGACGACCACCGAACCATCGTCAATTCTTCGGTGGCGGATCCGGTGTCATCCCAGCCCATACCCCCGACCGAGGGGCCGACTTCCGAAACTGCACGGTCGGCCCGGCGTCGATTGTCGACGGGAGGAGGGAGCGATGCGCATCCACGGGTCTGCATGGAGCGAGGACGGCGATCGTCGGCACCCGATGTCCACTCGGCGCGTACCCCTCCGGCGCACATCACACCGGAATGCCGCGCCCTCAGATCGACGGAGGTGACCGCTGACGTTCACGTGGATTCAGCCATCGGACCGACGTGCTCCACCGGGACATCGACCGGAGCGTTGCTCCGGACCCCGTGACCTTGTTTCGGTCGGTTCCTGGCATGTCGGTGAGACCTCCTCGGGAGAAGACCACGCGGGCCACTTCCGACGATTTCACATCGGAGCCCGTGCAGAGCATGGAACACCACCGGGCGGGAATCGTCAAGGGCCGCGTCGGGAAAATTTCCGATCGGACCGACGGTGACCGAAACGGGCCGCGCGCGCGGCGAACCCGGCGGCGAGGCGACACGAAATCGAACCCGAAGAGCATCGATCGGAGTACGATTACGTGCATCCCCGCACACATTTCGACGCGCATGGCGACCGGGCACGAAGCAACCGAACGTGCCCGGACCCCGGAGGCGAACCCGATGAATCCCGCCGATGAAAGTGGATCTGCCGTCGAGGTGACTCGTCGCAGGTTCGCGCCGTGGGTCGCGGCCTGCGCGGTCGGCGTACTCGGCTCGGCGGCGACATTGGCATCCACGGCGACGGCGGTGCGGATCTCCGTGCTCGTCGTGGTCACCGTCGGTACCGTCGCGTGCCTGATCGGCATGACGCTGCAGCGACGGCCGGCGCATCGGTGGGCCTGGATCTCTTTTGCGATCGGCAGTGCCCTCGTGGCGACCGCGACCGTCGTCGGCGCGTCGCTCTGGCACCAGGACCCTGCGCGTGCGCGCGGCGCGTTCCTCGCGCTGCAGGTCGCCGGACAACTCCTCCTCATCACGGGGTTCGTGGGTTCAGCGCGCGTCCGACGCCCGACGAACGACATCTCGAGCGTGCTCGACGCCGCAATTCTGGGCCTGGCGATCGGACTGTTCACGTGGCGTTCGACGTTCAGCGATGCCCTCAACGGCTCTGACCTGGGCACGCTGACGATGTTGACGGTCGCGATCATCCCGGCACTCGACATCGCGGTCTGCACCGCGTTGCTCCGACGTGCGTTCAGCGCCGAACGCACGTCGACGTCCTTCCGGCTCCTGCTCCTCGCTGCGGGCGTCGCGACGAGCGCGCACCTCGTCTCGGGCGTCTCGATCCTCGAGCAGACCGCGCTGACGAACCACGTTCCGTTCCAGGTCGGCTACCTCGCGTTGTTGGCGGCGGCGGCGCTTCATCCGTCGATGCGAAGCGTCACCGAGCCCGACACGATCACCCAGAACAAGTTCGGGGTGACCCGGATCGCGTTGCTCGCGCTCGCGCTGCTCGACACCCCGATCGTGATCTTCCTCGAGCACGGACGCTTCGATCGCGACAACGCGACCATGCTCATCGGTGCCGGCACGATCTCGGTGATCGTCGTCGTCCGTCTGATCAGTCTCGCCAGGGAAACCGAACGGACCCGCGCACGCGAACAGCAACGAGAGCGGCGGTTCGAGTCACTCGTTCGCAACTCCTCCGACATGATCGTCGTCCTCGACCGGGAGTACCGGGTCACGTACGTCTCCCCTGCGGTGCAACAGGTGATGGGTTATCCGCCCGGCATGTTGCTCGGGAACGTCGCATTGATCGGCTTCCATCGCGACGACGTCGAGTCGACACTCCTCGCGCTCGAGGCCCTCGAGTCCGAGGCGACATCCGATCTCAACCTCGCCCGGATCGCCCATTCGAGCGGGACCTGGCGATGGATCGAGGCACGGGCGGTGAATCTCCTCGACGATCCGACCGTGAACGGGATCGTCGTGAACTGCCGCGACGTGACCGAACGGGTCATCGCCCAGGCCCTGATCGAGGACGGGATCGCACGCCAGGATGCGGTTGCCCGACTCGGCCGGGTGGCCCTGACTGCACCCGACACGCGTTCGCTGGCCGAGCAGGCGGCCGGACTGGTCCGATCGACCCTCGAGGTCGATTCCTGTGAGGTCGCGTTGTTCGATGACGGGGTGGTCACCGAGGCGGTCGCCGCACAAGCCGAAACGGTCGGGCGACTCGAAGACGACGCCTTCCCGTGCGGCGGGATCATCGCCGCCTGCACCGAGGCTCGAGAACCGATCCAATTCGTGGACCCTGCTCCCGGAAGCGGGCTCCGCCTGGTCGAGGCCCTCCAGGTCAGCGCCCTCGATGCCGCCGCGACCGACCCGGAGCGTGTGTTCCCCGAGCGAACCTCGAAGGACCCACCGCAGGTACTGGCGGCGCCGATCATCGACCGTGGTCGTGCGATCGGCGCGCTGTTGGCCAGATCGGGAACGCCACGGCGCTTCTCCGTCGACGAGGGCGCCTTCCTCGACACGATGGCCCGCACGCTCGGGATGGCGATCGGCCGACGCGATGCCGAGGCCGCCACCAGACACCGGGCGCTGCACGACGATCTCACCGGATTGCCGAACCGAACCCTCTTCGTCGAACGCCTCACCCGGAGTCTTGCGCACATGGCCCGGGCCGACCATCGGGTCGCGGTGCTGTTCCTCGACATCGACCACTTCAAGGTCATCAACGACAGTCTCGGCCATTCGGTCGGCGACCGGGTTCTCACCGAGGTGGCGGACCGGCTCGGCACACTGGTCCGTCCGGGCGACACCGTCGCACGATTCGGCGGTGACGAGTTCACCGTTCTCCTCGACCCTGTCGCGAACCGATCCGAGGCCGAGCAGATCGCGGATCGTCTGCGCCACGAGGTGTCACGCGCGACGCGGGTGGGTGACGCGACCCTTCAGCCGAGCATCAGCGTCGGCATCGCGATCGCCTCACCGGGTGCGTCGAACGCCGAGACGCTGCTGCGCGACGCCGACGCCGCGATGTACCAGGCGAAGGAACGCGGACGCAACAACGTCGCCCTGTTCGACGACACGATGCGCGATCGGGTCATCCACCGCCTCCAGACCGAGATCGACCTGCCCAAGGCGATCTCGGACAACGAACTCGTCATGCACTACCAACCGGTCGTCGACCTGAGCGACAATTCGACGCCGGGTCTCGAGGCCCTGGTGCGGTGGGAACACCCACAGCTCGGCATGATCCCGCCGGGTCAGTTCATCCCGATCGCCGAACTGTCCGGCCTGATCAAGCAACTGGACCGCTGGGTGATGCGTCAGGTCATGTCGCGCTGCGCGTCGGAGAATCGCCGACACGGCGCGATGTCACGCTGGTATGCACTCAATGTCTCGGCTCGGACCATTGCCGGAAGGCGACTCCCCTACGAGGTTGCCGAGTTGCTCGAAGAAACGGGAGCACCTCCGGAGAAGATCTGCCTCGAGGTGACCGAGAGCGCACTGATGTACGATCTCGAACATTCGATCGAGATCTTGCGGGAACTGCGCGAACTCGGTGTGGGAATCGCCGTCGACGACTTCGGAACGGGATATTCGTCGCTCTCGTATCTCAAGCGACTCCCGGCGACGGTGCTCAAGATCGACGGATCGTTCATCGCCGGCATCGCGAAGGACGCAAAGGATCGGGCGATCGTCGAGTCGGTCGTGAACCTCGCCGCGACCCTCGACCAACGGGCCATCGCCGAGGGCGTCGAGACGCGAGCGCAACTCGATGTCCTCAAGAAGATCGGATGCCCGCTCGCCCAGGGCTTCTATCTCGGTCGACCCACCGAGAGCGGAGCAACGAGCCGGCGCCTCGCCGCCGGACCCCCATCGATCCCACGATTCGACGCACACCGATCGACCTCAGCGAAGGAGACCATCGCATGACCACTCCGTCCCCAATCGGTCCACCCGCGAACCACCGCTCGAAGCCGTTCCGACTGCTGGTCGCGGGTGTCGCCGCGCTCTGCATCTCGATCAGCGCGAGCTGTTCGGCAACGGGATCGCACGCGTTGCAGTGCGCCACCAACGAGATCGCGCCGAACTCGCAACCTGGGTTCTCCGGACCGCAGAAGGCACTCGACTGGTATCTGGCGAACGGACGCAGCGGCTTTCCGAAGACCGGATTCGCACTCTCCGGCAAGACGGCGACCCGCTGGGTCTACTCCAACGGCGTCGATCAGATCTCGGTCGGCGCACTCCCGGCCGACAAGGGCGCCCCCCGGACCTGGGTCGTGATGTTGACCTACATCTGTTCGCGCAGCAAGTGAACCATCGCCGCGGATCAGGTTCCGCGGCGTGACCGATCTCGCGCGGCTTGCTTGCCCGCGACCCGGCGCTCCCGTTCGACTTCCCGCAGCACCCTGGGGTCTCCACCGACCTCGTCGAGTGCCGCTTTGCGCGCCTGCCAACATCCCCAAGCCAGACAGGCGATGGGGATCACGTAGATCGAGATCGTCCGAGACAGGTAGGTCGTGAAGACGAGCAACATCAGCGCGAAGTTCCAGCTTCGCCGCCGGTCCCACGGCCGGGCGCTCAGGATGAAGAGACCGAGGATCAGAATCGGCGGGAGCAGGATGTACAACCCCGGTCCCACACCGAAATGCCAGATCGAGACCAGGTGCCCGGTCGCCACCGGCTTGCCCTTCGGGCCGGTCTTGGTCTCGGGGATCACCCGGACGAAGTTCAGGACGGCGGACGCGAGCAGGACCGTCGCGAAACTGATCAGCACCCATCGCCCGCCGGGGTCGTTCCCACCGAAGCGGTCGAGGAACCCCGGTAGTGGTTTTGCGGGGCGTGCCGGCGTCGACCGCTTCGTCGGTGCGGTTCGTGTCGCCGAGGCGGACGGCGTCTTCGATCCGACGTTGCCCGCCTGTCGGTTCGATCGACCCTCCGATGCCGACGCGGACGTTCCGGCCTTGCCGGACGTTCGCGATCGGTCGACGTTGGCTCCGGATCGACCCGCATCGACACGGGAAGCGGGCGCGCCCGTTGAAACCCCGGTTGCTTCCACGACGCCCGCATGGGTACGCGCTGGCGCGCCACCGGCGGTCACCTCGGCCACCCGGGCGCGATGTCGTGCAGAGAACACCGGCGAGGACCCACGCCGTGCGGTGGCGCCAGGACCCGAGGCGGCCGGGCTCGCAGCGCTTCCAGAATCGTGGTCGACGTCCGTGTCGACGTCGACATCGACATCGGAAGTCTCGGTTGGGGCATCGTCGATGACCGCGCGCGCACGTTCGCGGACATCTTCGCGGCTCGCCCGGGCACGTTCCCGGCGTGATCGACCACTTTGTTCCGGCGCCTCGGCCACCGAGGGTCGCCGCTGCGCGCTGGGGGTGTTCGCCGCAACCGTGCGAGCCTTCCTTGCCTCACGGGCAGCACGATTCTGTGCCTGTCGACGCTGCTTCGACGGATTCCGGTCGGCCACGACCCGCAATCGTAGGGATCAGGCGGTCGGATACCTCAACCCGGTCGCCGCGTGGCAGCGATAGCCGTGCGGGTTCTTGGCGAGGTACTGCTGATGCCAGTCCTCCGCATAGAAGAATCGGCCTTCCAGCGGTTCGACCGTGGTGGTGATCGGACCACGTCCGACGCCTGCGAGGACGTCACCGAATCGTCTCCGGCCGGCCTCGGCCGCCCGCTGTTGGTCGTTCGAGGTCGTCAACACGATCGATCGGTATTGCGTGCCGACGTCGTTTCCCTGACGCATCCCCTGCGTCGGGTCGTGGGTCTCGAAGAACACCGCGAGCAGTTCGTCGTAGGAAACGACCATCGGGTCGTGGACGACGAACGCCACCTCGGCGTGACCGGTCCGACCGGAACAGACCTCGTCGTAGGAGGGGTTCGGTGTCGTCCCGCCTCCGTAGCCGACAGCCGTCGTCCACACCCCGGGCACCTGCCAGAAGTACTCCTCGGCACCCCAGAAGCATCCTGAGCCGAAGATCGCCACCTCGAAGCCCTCGGGAAACGGCGGGGTCATCGGATTCCCGGTCACGAGGTTCTGCGGGGCCAAGGTCACCGGCGTCGCGCGTCCCGGCAGGGCAGCCGCGTCGACGACGACACCGGAGTGTTCGGAACTCATCGGGATCCTCGATTCATCGGAGCGTCTCGATCAGGCTATCGGCACGCTCGGCGGGCTTCGCCTCGCCTGAATCATCCGACGTCGAACAGCGTCGGCTCCCCGGGCCGATATCTGGTGTGACCGGGAAGGTCGTCCATGAACGACCAGGATCGACGGTGCCATGGTGTCGGCCCCAACCGACGGAGTGCTTCACGGTGGACGGGCGAGGGATACCCCTTGTTCGACTCGAAAGCGAAGTCGGGACACGATGCCGCGACGGCCCGCATCATCCGGTCGCGGGTCACCTTCGCGAGAACCGACGCCGTGGCGATCGACAGACACGTCATGTCACCCTTGACGACGGTCGTCGTCCGACCGCCTCCGACGAAGTCGACCGAGCCGTCGAGGAGGATGCGATCCGGTTCGACGCCCAGGCCCGCGATGGCACGACGGGCAGCAACTCGAAGTGCCTCGGCCATTCCCCACTCGTCGCACTCGGAATTGGTGACGTGTCCGACGGACCACGCGACACACCATCGGACGATGCGTCCGTAGAGCTGCTCCCGGCGAGCCTCGTCCAGCAGCTTCGAATCACGTATGCCGCGGACGCGGCGGTCGGTCGGCAACACGACGGCACCGACGCTCAGCGGACCCGCCCAGGCACCCCGACCGACCTCGTCCATGCCCACGACGAGGTGCCGACCCGACGACCACAGCGCTCGTTCGAGGGCAAGGGTCGGTGCCGCACCCCGTGTCACCCGACCAACGGTACCGGCTGATCACCACCCCCGCGATGTTCCGCCGTCGAGAGCCGCGCGACCATATGCTCGATGCCGATGCCCGACGCCACGCCACGGAACGATCCGCCGGACACCGGTGGCGTCGTGCTCGAACGCGGGGCGAGGGTCGAGGTCAGGAACACGTTCGACGGCTCCTGGTCACGTGGCTTCGAAGTCGTCGGCCGGGACGAGGGCGGCTATCGAATCGAACGTCGATCCGATCGCGCCGAACTCCCCGAACGGTTCGCGCCGGCAGACGTCCGCCGCGAACGCAAACGTTCGACGTGGTGGGTGTGAACGCATCGCCACCTCGATGCGTACCGACGTCGATCAGATGGAATCACCCATCGCCGAGATAAAATCGTCGACGTCGACGATCGGCATGGTCATCGTCTTCAAGGTGCCGCGCGCGGCGAGCGTCGTCGCGACCCGGGCCATGACGACCTCGTCGGGCGCATCGAGGATGTTCAGAAAGTCCCACTGACCGAGCACGGCATACTGTGCGATCACCTTCACACCCATCGCCTCGACGTCGGCATTGACTTCCTTGAGCCGCGCTGGGTTCTCGCGCATCCGGGCCGAGCCGTCGGGACCGAGGGTCGAAAGCATCACGAATTTCACGGCCACCGATGCTACCGCGCGACCCCTCGGGCCCCGACCGCCGCGCCGAGCGCATACGCTGGCCCGCCATGACAAGAACCGTCCACGTCATCCCGCACACCCACTGGGACCGAGAGTGGTATCGGACGTTCCAGTCGTTCCGGATGGAACTCGTCGACCTGGTCGACGAGACGATCGACGTGCTCGAGCGCGAACCCGACTACCGCCACTTCATGTTGGACGGACAGATGGCCGTCGTCGACGACTACCTCGAAATCCGGCCGACCAACCGCGCCCGTCTGGGTCGGCTGGCCGAGGCGGGCCGCCTCGTCATGGGGCCGTGGTACATCCTCATGGACGAATTCGGTGTTTCGGGCGAGACGATCGTGCGCAACCTGGCGCTCGGCCTCGCGCGCGCCGGGGACTTCGGTGGGGCGATGCCCGTCGGTTATCTGCCGGACATGTTCGGGCACATCGCTCAGATGCCGCAGATCCTGGCGCGCTTCGGGTTCTCCGACGCCGTCGTGTGGCGTGGGGTCCCGGAGGTCTGTACCGGGTCGGCGTCGTTCACGTGGTCGGCACCGGACGGGAGTTCGGTCGTCGCCCAGTACCTCCCTCGCGGCTACGGCAACGGTGTGGGACTCCCCGAGGATGCCGCGTCGCTGGTCAGGCGGGTCGAGCTGTTCTGCGACCAGACGGGCGCTGCTTCGGGCTCGGCGGGCGATCCGGTGTTGTGGATGCACGGCACCGATCACCGCCACCCGATCCCCGCACTGCCCGAGATGCTCACCGAGGCGAATGCGCAGCAGGACGATTGGGTGCTCAAGGTGTCGACTCTCCCCGACTACGTCGCGGAACAACGGGCGTCGCGCGCTCCCGGGTCGTCCTGGGCGGGCGAGCTCCGCTCCGGCGCCCGGGCCAACCTGCTCATGGGCGTCGCATCCAACCGGGTCGACGTGAAACAGGCGGCGGCTCGGGCCGAGCGCGCCCTCGAACGCGTCGCGGAACCACTCACCACGTTGTTCCGCGACGCCGAGGACTGGCCGACACCGTTTCTCGACCAGGCGTGGCGTCGGATGTTCCTCAACAGCGCACACGACTCGATCTGTGCGTGTTCCCACGACGACGTCGTGGTCGCGGTCCTCGACCGGTTCGCGGAGGCCACCGCGATCGCGGACGGACTGGTGGAGCGGGCGAAGCTCGCCGCATACCTGCACGCCGCCCCGTCGATCGACCGTGGTGTGCCGGTCTCCGCGGTCGTGGTGAACCCGTCTGCCCGCTCGCGCTCGGGACTGGTCGAGCTGTCGGTTCCGATGGGCGTCCCCCTCGAGGGAACCCAGGATCTCTGGGAGCTTCCCGCACGTCTGCCCTTCGTCGTGCGAACCGCTTCCGAGGCGAACGCGTGGCTCGACGTCATCGTCGACCAGGTCGGTGACGTCCACGACGCGACCGTCACCCACCACGGCGACGCCGTCGATGTCGACCTGTTCGCGGATCCGCGCCGATTCGGGCTCTTCGAACCGTCGAGCGTCGCGGCCGAACTCTCTCATCTGGCGACCGAATCACCCGACATGCCGGTGCGGTTCTTCCACTGCAGCCGAGGCGAACGCAGGGTGCTCGCCCGGGCGTGCGACGTTCCCGGCTTCGGCTGGTCGATCTGGGAGCCCGAGGCGGTTGCGGACGCGGTGACCGTCGACGACGACGCGTGGGGCATGTCGAACGCCCAGGTGACCCTTCGAGTCGGCCGCGACGGCAGCTTCTCGATCAACGGCATCGACGGCCTCGGGCTACTCGTCGACGACGGCGACCGGGGTGACACCTACAACTACTGCGCAACCGGCGACGGACCGGTCATCGTCGGGCTCTCCGACGTTGCCGTCGAGACCCTGGAAACCGGACCGCTGCGTGCCCGCCTCCGTGTCACGGGTACCGCCCACTGGCCCGAATCAGCGATCGGTGACACCAGGCGCGGATCCATTTCGACCCGGGTGGAGACCGAGCTCGAACTGTGCGTCGACGACGCGTTCGTGCGGGTCACGACCTCGTTCGACAACCGCAGCCGTGACCATCGGGTCCGGGCGCACTTTCCGCTCGCCGCCGCGACCGATCATTCGGACGCCGAATGCGCGTTCGCCGTCGTGCGACGTGGCCTGCACGCCGAGGGTGGGCCGTCGGAACCCGCACTCGCGACGTTCCCGAGCCGACGGTTCGTCGCGGCCGGTGGCCTCGTGATCGCGCACGAGGGACTGCTCGAATACGAACTCGTCGATCTGGACGACGAAGGGACCTGCGCGCGTACCCTCGCGCTCACCCTGCTCCGAGCGACCGGGATGCTGTCCCAGCCGCCGATGCCGTCGAGACCGCTTCCGGCCGGCCCGTTCGACCCCGCAGCCGCAGCGCAGCTTCCCGGCCCACGGACCTTCCGCTACGCGGTCCAGGTCGGTGATGCCGATCCGTACGCGCTCGTCGATGCGGCCTTCCTCCCCCTGTCGATCGCCGGGACCGCAGAGGCATCGTCCACCACGCCGACGTCGCAGGCGCAACGCGCCGACGCGCCGCGTTCGGAATCGCTGCTCTCGGTGACGGGTGCGGAAGTGTCAGCGTTGCGCCGCCTCCACGATGATCCCACCACGATCGAACTGCGGGTGTTCAATCCCTCGGAATCACCGACCACGTTGTCGGTCGCAGGCCGGTCGGGCCGGCTCGTCGACCTGTGCGGTCGGGACGAGGGGCCCTTCGACGGCACGTGTCCCCTGGCGCCGTGGGAGATCCGGACCGTTCACCTCGACCGCTGAGCGGTGACCGGCCGGCGCAGCCGGCGCTGCGGTCACCTCGATCGGGTATCGGGCACCGGCTCAATCGTCGGGGTCGGCGTGTTCGGCGAGTTCGCGCTCGGTGCGCTCGTCGAGCTCACGCTTGGCCTCACGGGCGCGTTCCTCGACCTCCCGGCGCGCTCGTTTCGCCTGCTCCTCGACGTTGCGCAGCGCCTCCTTGGTTCGTTCGTCGATGTCACGGCGCGCCTTGCGGGCCCGCTCCTCGGCGTCGCGACGCGCACGTCTGAGGACATCCCGACGGGCCTGGCGTTCTTCCTTGGACAGCGGCTCGCCGCTCTCGAGCTTCTCGATGGCCCGCTCGACCCGTTCGGAACGTTCGACCCGCGCACGGTCGCGCACGGCGGCGTCCGGCGCATCGGTGTCGGCCGGTTCGACGCTCCACAGCACCATCCGCCCGATGTCCTTGAGGTTCTTCCGGCGCAACGAACGCCAATGGAGGTCGGGATCGTCGCCCAGTAGCTCGTGAAGTTCGTCGGACACGACGACGCTGCCGGGAAAGGCGATGTTCACGACGCGCGAGGCCCGGTTCACCACTGGGCCGAAACAGTCGCCTTCACGTTGGAGCACCGGCCCGAAACTCACCCCGACGCGCACATCGGAAAGTTCGTCGTCGTCGCGGTAGGTCGCGGCGAGCTGCATCCCCACTTCCACCGCGCGGCGAGGATCGTCGACGCTGAACATCACCTCGTCACCGATCATCTTGATCACGCGCCCTCCCAGACCGCCGACGATGTCATACGCGATCCGTTCGAAACGCTCCAGCACATCCGCGAGATCAGCGGTCGAGATCTGTTGGGAGAGCGACGTGAACCCGACCAGATCGGCGAACCCGACGGCCAACGGGGTCCCGGTTTCGGGGCCACCCTGGAGGAGCCGGTTCCGTGCCGCGGCCTGCATGTGGCGCTGCCACACGTATTCGAGCAGGTGCGGCACGGCTCCGATGACGTTCACCGACGCCAGCGACGCCGGATCGTCCAACAACAACTCGGCAACCCGCCGACGGACGCGTGGGCTCGTGGCTGGATCCACCTCGTTCTCACCGAGAACGTCGGGCGTGTCGATGGCCGGAAGCTCCAGGGTGTCCGAATCCGGTGACGGCTTCCACGTCGATGCCGCCGGCTCGGCAGACTCGTCACCGACCGCCGCCCCATCCGACTCATCCTCGGAGACGGGTTGCGCGGCCAACTCGGCAACGATCTCGGCACCCACGTCGGAACTCCGGGCAAGGATCAGCTCGACCTGTGCGGCTGCGAATCGTGCCATCGCCTGGCCGGCTACCCGGGTGATCTGGACCAGTAGATCGGGCTCGGTCGCACCCGAATCGACGAGCGCGGCAAGGTCGGCGAGAACCGCGAGGTCGGCGTCGGTGAAGAACGTCTCGTCCGCCGGGGGATCCGGGAACCCCAGCGATCGCCACAGCTCGGTCGTGTTCTCCGGGTCGAGCGGTGTGATGTCCAACATCTCCTCGGTCGTGAGCCGAGGTTCGTGGTCGAACACGAGCCGTTCGATGGCCAACAGCACGATGGTGCCGTCGGCGGCGGCCGCCGCGATCTCCGCCTCGGAAACGCCGTACTGCTCGAGCAGCTCCCGAAGGGTGGTGGCGTCGTGCCGTCCGATCACGATGCCCCTCGCGACGGCCCGATCTGGAGTCCGATCATGCGCGATCCACGAACGGGGCGATCCGCGCTGTCGATGTGCGGGGCCAACAGGGCTTCGCCTGTCGCCCCGTGCGCGACCCACGTCGGGTCCAGTCCGGGCGCACACACCCGGAGGTCAGGGTCGAGGCGTGCACCGGCGGCGGCATCCCAGAGGACCGCCGGTCGGTCGCCATGCCAGCGCACGGCGTACCCACCCCGACCGACCGGGGTGACGATACCGGTCGCCTCGATCGGGCGTTCGAACCACGCCGTCGGGACATGCGCGACGAGCCGAACCGCATCGGCGCGCACCGTCAGGAAGTAGTCACACACCAGCGACAACACCGCCGAGGTCAGACCGACCGACGGGCCCGACCGCTTGCCATCCACGGTCTCGGCCCACATCACCGTCGCGGCAACCGAGTCCAGCCAAGCGTCGAGGACAGCCCATGCGTCCGCACCGCTGCCTGCTTCGAGTGCCCTGACGGCCCGGTCCAGTGCGCCGGAGGGGTCGACATCCACAGCCACGCGCGCCGTATCGTCCGCCTTGTTCGCTCGGACAACTCGGCGAGCGGATTTGACGGCGCGTGCGGCACCGACGGACTCCCCCGCGGCATCGAGCACGGTCGCTGTGGCCTCGAGGAATCGGCGGTTCGAGTCGACCGCGACCGCACCCGGGTGACGGGCGGCCGAGATCCGGACACAGCACTCCGCGACCGCCTCGGCGAAGACCCGATCCGCGGTCCGCTCGACGTGCGCGGCGAACGCGGCGACGAGACCTGATGCATCACCCGTCGGTTCGTCGAGGAAGGCGGCAGCGGCGCGAGCGAGCAGCGCCGCGGACCGATCGGGCAGGCCGAACCGGTCGAGTGCACCGGCGGTTGCGGCAACGTGTGACCATCGTGGCTCGTCGCGATCGTCCCACCCGGATCGCCCGATCGAAGCGGTCGGGTGGTTCGTCGTTGCGAGCAGCCACGGGGCGGCCGCGTCGCACACGGCCTGAAGCCGTGGATCGGGGACCTTGAAGCGAGCCAGATCGGCGACCTGCGCGCGCCAGCCTCGGGCGACGTTCTCCGGGGGCGGAACGGCGCGGGGAAACCGGCCGGCGTCGGCCGAGCCCGTGGACGGTCCCCCGGGAACGGGAAGCACCACTCGGAACCGGTTCCGATGGGCGAGGGGTACGACGACCACCGCCTGGGCGAGGCCCTCGGAGCACTGCACCTCGGCGAACGAGGGCGCGATCGCTTCACCGCGCGCGGCCCGGTCGGCGAGATCGCCGTCGCTCGCCGTCCCTGCGAGCGCTCCGGCCGGATCCCGTGGCAACACGATCGCAGGAAAACCGTCGACATCCACGACGCCGTTTCCGAGCGAGATGCGATGCAGCGGGACATCGGCCGTGATCCCGAACGGCCGTACGGCGAAGCCCACCCCGCAAGGCACCCCGGTCGTGTTCTCGACCTCGAGGACGACGACCTCCCGCATGGCCGACGAGGTCGGGACCGGCACGGCATACGCACGCAGGCACACGTCCCCACCCTTGACCCGCATGCGGGTCTCCACCACGGGCGTGTTCGCCAACAACGACTGGCGAACGGTCTTCTCGCGGGAAGGAAAATACCAGCGGTCGTCGCCGGCGATCCACCAGTCGATCGCCGGGGCGCCCGGTG
>JAFDWI010000348.1 GCA_018268545.1 Actinomycetota bacterium | reverse complement strand
GCGCGGAGTTCCAGGATGACCACATGAGCACAACGGACAGTCGGCTGGACCGGATCGTCGTGAACCCGACCGTGTGCCACGGCGCTCCGACCATCCGCGGGATGCGCTTGCGCGTACAGGATCTACTCGGCCTACTGGCTTCCGGTATGAGCTACGAAGACATCCTCGACGACTACGACGAGCTCGAACGCGACGACATTCTCGCCGTGCTCGAGTACGCGGCCCTCGACTCGTCCACTCGACTGCAACGAGTCGTCGCCTGAACCGCGCAAGTGGCACGCTTCCTGGTTGATCAGCAGCTCCCGAGCAAACTTGCTTCCCACTTGGCGAGCCGCGGCCACGACGCGACACAGGACAAAGACCACCCTGGCGGCACGACGCTCCCGGACACCGAGGTGATCCGCATCGCCGACGCCGAGGGCCGGGTTGTCGTCACGAAAGATGACGATTTTCGCATCTCGTATGTGTTGAGCGCCCGACCTGCGGGCCTGTTGCACGTCACTTGCGGCAACATCTCGACCCCAGACCTCCTCGCAGACTTCGACCGCAACCACGACATACTGATTTCCGCCCTCGCCGACTACGCCTACGTCGAGATCAACCGTGCTGGGATCGTCGTGCACGACCCCGGCTGACGCGTTGGCCCGGCGGGACGGATCGGGGGTGTACCCACGACCGAACGATTCCGAGCTGTGACCGGTACAGGTCGGCCTCTTGGCGCCCACAGCCCGCACTCGTCGCAGCCCACGACCCATTGTCGAGCACATCCAGCGAGTGCCGCGGCTTCGGACGCCAATCGATGGGCGAGTTCCAGGTCCGACACCAGACCCGAGCTTGGCAGTGTCGCCGAGCCCAGCACCGAATCGAACTGCACCCCACGAGCAGGCCCACCGACCAGCAGCGAATGCTAGCGGCGACCTCAGATGTCACCCGGGTCGGGTAGGTTGCCGGATCGAGCCTTCTCGACGAGGACGTGGAGGGACCTTCGGTGGCCGAGAGCCCCCTGACAAATCCGATCCTGCATTCACCGTTCGACGCACCCGACCGGCATTTCGAGCTGGGCCCGGACGGGCCGACGGGCGCGATCACGTCGGGGCGTCGCCCGAGCACGTCGTGGGTGCCGGTACCACCCCAACGCAAAGGCAAGGCGGCGAAGGACGCCGTCCAGCAGGCACTCGTCGACGAACCGACCCTCGAGCTGGCGGGGACGCACGAGCGGGTCGAGACGAACACGCTGATCAACGACATCCGCCAACGCCTCGAAGTCTGGCGGGTCAACCACTACAGCGGTGCGACGCCGACGAGCCGCAAGCTACTGGAGCACTGGGCGGCCGACGCACCGGTGCGGGAGACCCCGGTGTGGTGGTGTCAGCGTGAGGCCGCCGAGACGGCGATCTACCTGGCCGAGATGGCGGGCCGCAAGGGTGAGCCGGACTTCCGTCGCCGGATCGACCGCTACAACGACGACCACAACGACGGGCTGCCACGCATCGCCCTGAAGATGGCGACGGGTACGGGCAAGACGGTGGTCATGGCGATGCTGATCGCCTGGCAGACGCTCAACAAGGCGGCGAGCCCGAACGACGCCCGGTTCACGAACCGGTTCCTGGTGATCGCGCCGGGCGTGACGATCCGTGACCGGCTGCGGGTACTCCAACCGGCGGATGCCGAGAACTACTACGACCTGCGCGATCTGGTCCCGGCCGATCTGCGGCCCCGGCTGGCCGAGGCACGGGTGCACATCGTCAACTACCACGCGTTCCTGCCCCGCACGGCCAAGGAGCTCACCGGGGTGTCGACGACGACCCGGAGGATCCTCACCGGTGGCGCGGACCCCAAGGCCGACCAGTTCGTCGAAACCGACGCGGAGGTCGTCGCCCGGGTGCTGGCACCGCTCGCCGGTCGGGGCGGCCGGGGTCGGGGGCGTGCGGGCGAGATCGTGGTGTTCTCCGACGAGGCGCACCACTGCTACCAGAACAAGCTCGTCACCGACGACGAGAAGCTCGACAAGCCGGACTCCGACGACACGAAACGCAACGACGAAGCCCGGGTGTGGTTCAGGGGGATCGCCGCGATCCGCCGCCACGTGGGTGTGAAAACCGCGTACGACCTCTCGGCGACGCCGTTCTACCTCAAAGGTTCCGGCTACAACGAGGGGTTCATCTTCCCGTGGACGGTGAGCGACTTCGGCCTGATGGAGGCGATCGAGTCGGGCATCGTGAAGATCCCCCGCATCCCGGTCGACGACGACGCGGCGGGTGATCAGGTCACCTACCTGCGCCTGTGGGACCACGTGGGAAAAGAGCTCCCCAAGCGGATGCCCAAGGACGCGGACCTGTCGGGCTGGAAGATCCCCCAGGAGATCGAGGGTGCGTTGTTGAGCCTGCACCGCAGCTACGCCGCCGGCTTCGACCACTGGGAACGTGAGCTCGAACCGCTCGGTGAGCCACCGCCGGTGATGATCGTGGTGTGCCCGAACACGACCGTGTCGCGTCTGGTGCACGACTGGATCGCCGGGCACGACGACATCCCCGGCAAGCTGCCGCTGTTGTCGAACGTCGTGGACGGTCTGCCGCTCGCCCGGCCGCGCACCGTGCTGATCGATTCGGTGGCGCTGGATTCGGGGGAGGCACTGAACGCCGATTTCAAGGCAGCGATGGCCGCCGAGATCGAGACGTTCAAGGCCGAGATCCGTCGCCGGTCCCCGGGTGCGGACGTCGAGGCGCTCACCGACGAAGACCTGCTGCGTGAGGTGATGAACACGATCGGCAAACCGGGCCGGCTGGGTGAACAGGTGCGTTGTGTGGTGTCGGTGTCGATGCTCACCGAGGGCTGGGATGCCAACACGGTCACGCACATCCTGGGGATCCGGGCGTTCGGCAGCCAGTTGTTGTGCGAGCAGGTGGTGGGCCGTGGCCTGCGCCGCCGCGGCTTCGCGCTCGATGAACACCGCCGGTTCTCACCCGAGTACGCGCAGATCTACGGGGTGCCGTTCGCGTTCATCCCCGGTGACGGCCGTCGAACCGTCGGTGACCCGAAACCGGCGCAACCGGCGGTGCACGTGCACGCGGTGCCCGAACGGGCCGAACTCGAGATCACCTTCCCGGTGCTGGACGGCTACCGGATGGAGGTTCCCGACGAGTTGTTCTTCGAGGCGTTCGACGACCCGGACGACAAGCTGCACATCCAACGTGACGCGCTCGCGACCTGGGTGCAGGCCGCCGGGGTGGTGGGCGCAGACGAGGAGGTCGAGCTGACCGAGTTGCGGAACCTGCGCCCGGCGACACTCGCCTACAAGATCGCGGCCCAACTGCTCGATCGGTTCGAACGTGACCTCGACGACGAGGGCGCGCAGCGTCCATGGTTGTTCCCCGACCTGCTGGCGATCACGAAACGCTGGCTGGGCGAGTGCGTGACGCTCGACCCGGACGCGT
>JAFDWI010000347.1 GCA_018268545.1 Actinomycetota bacterium | reverse complement strand
GGTTGCGCCACCACCACCACCGGTCGAGTTGAACGCGCCGTCGCCGCCTTCGGCGCCCCTGGCCGCCCAATAGCCGCCGCCGCCGCCACCACCACCACCGGAATTCGACCCGAGAAAACTGGTCCCGCCGTTCCCACCGGCGCCACCGATGTGGTTCACCCCGGCGATTCCCGGAGCGCCGTTGCCGCCACCGTCGGAGGTGCCACCGGGCGCGGTCGTGGTTCCCGGATTGCCGCCGTGTCCGCCCGCGGCGGTGCCCGCATTCCCGCTCACCGCGCCGTTGACCGTGCCAGTCAGGTTCGTGCCGGCCGCCCCGCCGTTGTACGTACCGCCGCCGCCACCGTTGCCGCCGCCACCGCCACCGCCACCACCGGGAGCGACGACGGTGATCGTTCCGGCCATGGACACGGCGTTCGAGATCGCCGTTGCGCCACCACCACCACCGGCACCACCGCCGGAAGCGGCACCCCACGTACCACCGTTGCCACCGGCTCCGTACAGCGACGATCCACCGGCCCTGTTGGTGCTGATGCCGTTGCCACCACCCCCGCCGATCTGCACGTACAACGTGTAGGCACTTGCCTGAGCGGGGATCTGACCGGTGAGTTGGGTGCCGTTCCCACCGGCGCTGCCGTTGCCACGCCCACTCGTCCCGGATGCCTGGCCCCCGCCACCACCGCCACCGACGACGGTGTAGTTGACCGCGGTGGCGGCCCGTACGGCGACCGAGATCGTCGCGCTGTTGTAGCCCGACTGGTCGAGCAGGCTCGTCCCGGCAGCGAAGGCCGGGCTCGCGAAGCTGCTGTAGACGACCGGTGATGCGAAGGCCGCGGCACCCGCAGCGCCCACGCCGAGGGTCTTCAGCGCGCTTCGTCGATCGATGCACCGATTGGCGATCGTCTGGTCGTCGTTCGATGGTGTCGTGTCGGTCACCGGAAGCTCCCCGCTCAGAGTTTGAACCACAAGATCGGGACAACCTAGCACACGCCTATGTCGCATGCGACTGCTCGCGATCGGATACACGCCGATCGGGTCACCGATTCACACGAGGGAGCCCGGCGAGTATGGCACCATCGGTGAGCATCAGTGGTGGATGGTCCCGGATCGGACCTGCATCACCAGATCCGGATCGGTCTCCTCGGGGACGTCGGCAGCCGTCGTGATGATCGTCTGTCCGTGGGGCAGATGCGCAAGGAGCCCGGTGCGCCGCGAGGCATCCAACTCGGAGAACACATCGTCGAGCAGGAGGATCGGCGGTGAGCCGGTCGAATCGGTCACGAGCCGGTGGGCACCGAGTCGGAGTGCCAGCGCGAGCGATCGCTGCTCACCTTGGGAACCGTGCGTCCGTGCCGGGTCACCGCCCAGGGTGAGATCCACCTCGTCGCGGTGTGGTCCGACGGTGGTCACGCCCCGTCGAAGGTCGTGCTCGCGTGACGCTGCCAGCGCCGACGCGAGACCGATGTCGGACCATGTCGGCGCGTAGCGCGCCGACGCACGTCGTGTCGGGCCTGCGAAGTCGCCGTAGGCCGAGGAGAGCTCGGGCCGGAGCATCTCGATGATCTTTTCGCGACATTCACCGATCACGGTGCCCGCAGCCGCGAACTTGGTGTCCCAGACATCGAGCGTCACCGCCACATCGTCGGTGAGCCGCCCCTTGGCCTGTTTGAGCAGCGCGTTGCGTTGGCGCAGGATCCGGTCGAACTCACCGCGGCGGGTGTCGAAGGGCGGGTCGAGCGCCACCGCGAGGTCATCGACGAACCGCCGACGGCTCGCCGGCGTGCCCTTGACGAGTTCGAGGTCATCGGGTGAAAAAACGGTGACGCGCAGCGCGCCGAGCAGATCACGGGCCCTCCGCAAGGGCTGACGGTTCACCATCATCCGGTTCCGACCCGAACGGTGGATCTCCGCTTCGATGGTCAATCGCCGATCGTCCCGGGACCCTTCGGCCCGGATCACCGCCACCTCACAACCGTCCCGGACCAGCGCCGCGTCGTTCGCGCCACGGAACGAGTCGAGCGTCGCCAGGTACCCGATCGCCTCCAACAGGTTGGTCTTGCCCTGCCCGTTCGCGCCGACCAACACCGTCGTGCCCGGCGACAACGACAGATCGAGCGCGTGATAGCTGCGAAAGTCGCGGAGCTCCAGTGACTGCAGCAGCACGTTGTCGTTCGGCTTTCCGTCGACGAGTGGCGATCAGTAGGGCCGACCGGGCGACACGACCGTGGAAACGGTCAGGAAACCCGGACCGGCATCAACAGATACAGGAACGACGCCGAATCCGAAGATCGCAGGACCGCCGGTTTCAATGCGTCGAGCGTCGACAACACGACCTCGTCGCCGGTTGCGATGTCCACGCCGTCGAGGAGGTAGTCGGGATTGAACGCGACGGTGAGTTCGTCGCCGGTGTAGGACGCGTCGATCGCTTCGGACGCCTGCCCGACATCTTGGGTGACGGCGACCAGCTCCAGACCGTTCGCCGACATCGAGAGTCGCACGGGCGTGCCTTCTCGGGCCATGAGCTTCACGCGGCGGACCGCTTCGGCGAGTTCCTCGCGGGCGACGGTCAGTTCGTTCGGGTACTCCGAAGGGATGAGTTGGCGGTAGTTGGGGAAATCGCCCTCGATCAGTCGGGTGTCGAGCCGGGTCGTGACACCGCCGTCGACGACCTCGAAGGAGGCGTCACGCTCGGACAGGCGCAAGGTCAACGTCGACGACGGGTCGAGGATCCGTTCGACTTCGCGCAGGGCACGTGAGGGCACGAGCACCTGTTGGGCTTCACCGAGCACCCCGACGCCGGGGACGTCCCGGACCGCGAGCCGGTACGAGTCGGTCGCGACCAGACGCAGTCCGTCACCTTCTGCGGCGAACAACACCCCGGTCAGGATCGGACGCGCATCGTCGCCCGAGGCGGCGAGTACGACCTGGTGCAGCGCATCGGACAGCGATCCCGCATCGACGGTCACCGACGATTCGGCGACATCGGGGCGCACGGGGAACTCCTCGGCGGGAAGCGTCCGGATCTGGGAACGGAAGCGTCCGGAGGTGATCTCGAGCTCACCGTCGGCGACGGTCACGCTCACCGCTCCTGATTGCAACGACTTGACGACATCCTGCGCGATCCGGGCCGGGACGACGGCATCGCCGTCCTCGCTACCGTCGACGCCGACGGTCACGCTGATCCACAGTTGAATGTCGGTACCGGTCACCTCCAGGCGGGACCCACGGAGTGAGAGGCGGACACCCGAGAGCACCGGGAGCGCACCGCCTCGATTGGTCGCCGCTCGGCCGGCAGCCGATACGGCATCTGCGAGCAGATCTCGTTCGCAACGGAACTTCACGTCGTCCCCACTTCCTCTTTCTGGATTTTTGTCATATGACGGTTGTGGTGGTGGTAGGGGCTGTGGATTGTGGACGACGACGCATCATCCCAGCGTGCGACTCGAATCGCCGTCCAGATCGGATCCACAGTGTTCCACAGGTCGGGGCGGTACCCGCGCGCGACGACGTGGACGACGTCGCGATGTCCACCGCGTTGTCCACGTGATCTGCCACCAGATCGTCCACATGGGTGT
>JAFDWI010000346.1 GCA_018268545.1 Actinomycetota bacterium | reverse complement strand
TTGGTGTCGAAGTCGCCGCCACCGATCTTCGGGCGGTACTTCATCTCCTTGACCGACACGCTCGACGACTTCCGACGTGACTCCTTGGCCTTCTGCGACGCTTCGTACTTGTATTTGCCGTAGTCCATGACCCGTCAGACCGGCGGGACGGCCTTGTCGGCAACCTCGACGAGATCGAGCCCCTGCGACTTGGCGAACGCCAGCGCTTCGGGTAGCGGCTTGATCCCGATCTGGGACCCGTCGGGCCCCACCAGACGGACTTCCCGAGCACGGATCCGATCGTTGATCCGAGGCTCGGCGGCTTTCGTCGACGTAGTTATGGTCGGTCACTCCGAGTCAATGTCTCATCTCCTTGGCGAGGCAATACGGGCTGTGGGGGTTCGGCGCTGCCCGTTTCGCACGATACGAAAAGGCGGACGCCGAGAAAGCCGACGTCCGCCCGGAGATCCGCGTACGGATCGGAGGATGAGCCATCGACCACGACGCACTCCGGATACGGCTCGGGTGGACGGGTGGGAGCTTGCGCCCCGCTTTCTGTGCTGCAACTAGGGTAACAGTCACGATGCCCCGACCGACAACCACGGAACTGCGATGAGCTTGTGGACCCCGAGCGGCGAGCACCAGGTGCCACGTTCGACAACGCCCGAACCGAGCGGACCGCCACCCTCGGCGACACCCGATCCGACCTACGACGACCTCACCCCCGAACAGCGAGCCCAGGCCGAGGCCCTCGCCGCAGAGATGGCCGAGGTCCGCAAACAGCTCCTGTCCGCGCCGGCAGCGGTCGTGGTCGCCAATCACGCCATGGGCCTGTACGAGTTGGCGGCGATCCATCTGAGTGCCGACCGACCCGACCTGGAGGAAGCCCGCGTGGCGATCGACGCGTTCGGTGCGCTGGTCGACACCCTGGGCGACCGACTGGGCGAGGATTCGGCCACACTGCGCGACGCGTTGGGCCAGATCCGACTCGCGTTCGTCCAGGTGAAGGGCGCACTCGAGGGCGCCGAAACGGCGGGTTCCGACGCGGCCGACGTCACGCCGGACTGATCTGGCGGACCTCGGTCGCTTCCCAGGTTCCCAGGCCGATCGGGGCGACATCGGCCTCCACGACCGCTCCAAGGCAAATCGTCCTCGTCCCATCCGCGATGTGGGTGCAGTGGAAGAACACGTCGACGCCGTCATCGGTGCGAAGCGTGCCCCAACCGGCCGCGTCGTCGAACGCGACGACCGTTGCGGAAACGTGCGCGAACCGCAACGGCGCAACGGCCGGGGTCACGGGACGATCTTCGCGATCGGCAGTTCGATGATGCCGGTCGCCCCCGCGTCGGACAGTGCCGGGATGAGGATGTTCATCTGTGCTTTGGGGACGACCGCTTCGACGGCGAATCCGCCGTCTCGGTAGAGCTGCGACACGGTCGGCGACTTCAGCGACGGCAGGAGTTCGATCACCGTTTCCAGGTTGGCCTCGGCGACGTTCAGCTTCACGAGCACCTGCTTGCGCGCTTCGAGGGTGCCGTCGAGGAGCGTCTTGATCTGCTCCATGGCATGGCGCTTGTCGGGATCGGCTGCAGCGGCCGGGTTCGCGATCAGTTCGGTGTAGGACTGCAACACCTCACCGATGACCCGCAGGCCCGCGGCACGCAGCGCGCGCCCGGTTTCGGTGATCTCGACGATGCAGTCGACGATGTCGGGAACCTTCGCTTCGGTCGCCCCATAGGAAAGACGGATGTCCGCATCGATGCCGTGCGACTCGAAGAAGCGTCGGGTCGTCGCCGGGTACTCGGTCGAGACGCGCACCCCGTGGGGAAGGTCCGACACGTCGTGGACCGGCGAATCGCCCGCAACGGCGACGACCATCCGGATCGGCCGAGGCGTCGCCTTCGAGTAGTGCATCTCCCCCAGCGACACCACGTCCGACGCGGTCTCGGTGATCCAGTCGCGGCCGGTCACGCCCACGTCGAACATGCCTTCGGCGACGTACCGGGGAATCTCCTGGGGACGCAGGATCCGCACCTCGTCGATCCGGGGGTCGTCGATCGTCGCCGAGTAGTCGACACTCGAGGAGCGGTTCACGGTCAGGTCCGCTTGTGCGAACAACTCCAGGGTGGCCTTTTCCAATGATCCCTTGGGTAGCACGAGTCGGAGCACGAAGTTGCACGCTACTGCGATCGACGCCGATGCCCCGAAGCGCCGCCGCCCGTGGATCGCCGCACACCAGGGTGGCTCCGCCTGGCCTCGCATCTCAGCAATCGTTCTCGCCACCACCCGTTCATCGGTGTATCGTCGGCCGAGATCTGTCGGACACCAGTCCCACGTCGAGAGGTGAGGAGATCGACCATGGCGCGCACCACCACGCCAATCCACCGGCTTGCCACAATGGTGTTCGGTGCGGCGTGCGCGCTCACGCTCGCACCGATCGGTGCGGCGACCGCCGGCGCAACGGTACCGGCGTCGTCCCGCGTCGCACTTCCGATCGAATCGGTCGTACCGTCGAGCGCCGATGTGGCGTTCGTCGAGGCTGCGTTCGATGATTTTCTCGACCGGCAGCCGACGTCGACCGAACTCGGGGCAGCGACGCGATCCTCGCTCCAGACGGGTGCCGCACGATCTGCATGGTTGACGACCCTCGATCATTCGAGCACCTGGGTCGCCAATGTGGTCCAACAGCTCTACGAGAACACGCTCGGACGCCCCGCGGACCCCGGTGGCCTCGCCTACTGGTCACAGGTGCTCACATCGGGCGCCGAATCCGTCGCCCAGGTGGCCGCCGCGTTCTACGCGTCGGACGAATACTTCAACGGGATCGGTGGCGCGACGCTCACGAGTTGGGTCGGTGACCTGTACACCAAGATCCTGCACCGCACCGCGGACCCCACCGGGCTCACCTACTGGGCCGACACCGCCGCGAGCAACGGCCGATGGACCGTCGCGTACGCGATCGAACAATCCCTCGAGTCCCGCAACGACCGCGTCACGGCCCTGTACGAAAAGCTCCTCGGACGCTCGCCCGACCCCGGCGGACTCACCTACTGGGCGAACCGCGTCGCGACCGACGGCGACCTCGCACTCGCCGGAAACCTCGCATCGAGCAACGAATACTTCTCACGCGCCTGGCTGCGCTACGGCACCGAAGCAGCCGGAACCTGGCAGTCACTTCCCTCGTCGACCAACGGGACGGCAACGGTTGGTGTCGCGTTCGCGGGTTCGTCCACCGGACCGGTCTTCGGGGAGGGCGGCCCACCCGACATGACTGCAGCGACAGGTCCCGAGGCGTTTTCCTGGGCGACACCGACGACCACCCCCACCGCGATGATCCCTCCGCCGCTCGCCGGCGCCCGTGGGTTGATGCTTGGCGGGGCAACCGCCACCGGCGAGCTCTGGGGTTCGTTCGTAGATGCACAGGGCAACTACCGAGGTGTTGTCTGGTCGTCGCCGTCGGCGACCCCCGAGATTCTCACTGCGCCCGCGCCGTTCACGGATCTCGTTCCGATGGGGATGACCGACGACGGCGAATTCGTCGGCGAGGTCGGTGTGGGCGTCGCCGGCGCGTTCCCACGCACGATGACCGGACTGGTGTGGTCCTCGCCGACCGATCCCTCACCCACACAGCTCCGGGTGCCGACCGGTTTTGGCGGGCTCGACCAGCTGGGGGTCAGCCACAACGGCGTCATCTTCGGGTCGGGCGCGTCGGGCGCGCTCGTGTGGACTTCGCCGACGGCAACTCCCGTCCGCGTCGCGACCTCGGATCCGAACGTCGCGATCGCGGGCGTGACCGACTCGGGCGCCGTGGTCGGAACCATCGGCACGGGCACGAACGAACGCGTCGAAGTGTGGGGATCACCCACCGACACCGCCCCGACGACCTTGCCGTTGCCCGCCGGCGTGACGAGCATCAACCGCATCGTCGGGGTCACACCATCCGGGGAGATCGTCGCCGACGACAACGGACCCGGTGGGTACGGTGACCTCGTGTGGGCATCGCTGTCGGACCCGACCCCGACGGTCGTCGCACCCCCGACCGGCTACACCGCCGCGAGCTTGGACATCGCACAGATCGACGAGACGGGCGACGCGTACGGCTCCGCGCAACGAGGCTCGTCACCGCCAGATGCGCTCGTCTGGGTTCGCTCCAGCTGACCGAACGGGCTCTTCACGGCGACGGCGGGGCTCAGCTCAGGACGCGGTCGAGGTCGCGCGCACGGACTCGACGAGACGTGCCATCTCGACCACGACGTGCGCGCCTTGTTCGCCGACGTTGTGCCCGCCGGGCCCTTCGGAACGAGCGAGTGACTGGGCGAGGTCCTCGGTGGTGAGCACCCCGAACGCGATCGGCACGCCCGTGTCGAGCTGCGCCTGTTGGATCCCCGCCGCGCACTGACCCGCGACCTCTTCATAGTGGGAGGTCTCGCCGCGGATCACGCAACCCACACACACGACGCCGTCCACGGTTCCACTCGTCGCCAGGGTCTTGGCCGCAAATGGCAACTCGAACGCTCCGGGCACCCAGTACTCGACATGCCCGGTGACCCCGAGATCCGCCAACCCGCGACGGGCGCCGTCGAGCAGCCGCAGGGTCACGTGATCGTTGAAGCGGCTCGCCACCACCGCGATCCGGAGCCCGGTCCCGTCGAGTTGGGTTTGGGGTCGCGTCTCGGCACGGACATCCTTGGCCATGGTCGCCACGCTACGCGATGGCCCAATGTTCAACGTCGGTCATCGACCGGACGTGATCATCGCCGTGGGTCCGACGATCGGGCTCCGTCAGATACCGGCGGGCGGCATGTTGCCGGGCGGCGGTGGCGGCGCCGGTGCTTCGGGGATCGGGACGACCGGCGCCGACATCTTCGGCGCGGATTTGTCGCGCTTGGCGTTCGCTTCACGTTCGGCGTCGGTCCGGGCATATTCGGCGGCGAGCCGTTCGCCCGCGGACGACGCCCGATGCTCCCGTGCGCTCGCACCGCCGTCGTCGTTGCGGAACAACTCCGCGACCGCGGCGAGGCCGCCGAGGCCGCTCGCGAAATCGGCAGGCAGGAAGATCTTCGTGGCCTGGCCGTCCGCGATGGTCCCCAGCGACTCCAGGTACTTGACCGCGAGCAGGTCCGGTGACGGGTCACCGGCGTGGATCGCATCGAACACGGTCGTGATCGCCCGCGCCTCACCTTCGGCCACGGTGATCTGGCGGTACCGCTCGGCATCCGCGATCGCCATCGTCGCCTCGGCGTCACCTTGGGCCTCGAGGATCTGACGTTGGCGTTGCGCTTCGGCACGCAGGATCTCGGACTGTTTGACCCCCTCGGCCTGGGCGATCGCCGCCTCGCGCTGACCATCGGCTTCGAGCACGACCGCCCGGCGGGTGCGCTCGGCCTTCATCTGTTCGTGCATCGACGCGATCACGTCCGGCGGTGGGTCGATCCGCTGGATCTCGACCCGCGCGACCCGGACCCCCCACTTGTCGGTGGCGTCATCGAGGCTGTCGCGCAAGCCGTGGTTGATCGTGTCGCGGCTGGTGAGCGCCTGGTCGAGTTGCATGTCGCCGACGACGTTGCGGAGGTTGGTCTGTGCGAGCTTGGTGACCGCCATCACGAAGTTCGCGACGTTGTAGATGAGTCGCTGCGGGTCGGTGGGCTCGTAGTAGACGACCGCGTCGACCGACACGACGACGTTGTCGGAGGTGATCACCTCCTGGGGTGGCACGTCGAGCACCTGCTCGCGCATGTCCACGATGCGAAGTTTGTCGACGAAGGGGACGATGACCCGCAAGCCGGGGTCGAGCGTCGCCCGGTACGAACCCAGTCGTTCCTTGACGCCACGCTGGAACGGGCGGATGATCTTCACGGCGCTCGCCACAAAGATCAGCAGGAAGAACGCGATGATCGCGAGGGCGACGACAGCAGCCATCACAGTGCCTTTCGGGGTCGGGGTCCGGTCACGGGTCCGGTCACGGGTTCGGTCGGGCCGCGGGCGGCTCGTGGGTCGGTGACCCGTCGGTCGGTCAGTGTGCCGGTCACGGTTCGGCCTGTTCCGCGCTGTCGCCGTCGGTTGCATCGGCGGGCCTGACCACGACCCGCGTGCCACGGACCTCGGTGATCACGACCGAGGTGTCCACGGGGATCTCGTCGCCCGCATCGGTTTCGGCCCGCCATCGCTCACCACCGAGCAGGACCATGCCCGGCGCATGTCCCGGGCCGATTGCACCGATGACCCGCGCCCGCTGACCCAGCAGGCGGTTCGCCCCCACACCCGAGGTCGTCGTGTGCCGATCGAGTCGGTGCGCGAGTGGGCGCAGCGCGAGGAACGCGACGACCGAGACACCGAGAAACACGAGCCATTCCACACCGACGGACACGCCGGCGAACGCAAGGATCGCCGCAACCGCGGCGCCCAGCGCGAAGGGCGCGAGGAAGAACGAGCCGGCCATCGCCATCTCGCCCACACCGAACACGACGGCGGCGACCAGCCAGATCCACCGCCACGTCTGCACGCTCGCCAGGTCCACCTCCGACAGGTTACGCGACCCGGGCCGACCCGTCGTG
>JAFDWI010000345.1 GCA_018268545.1 Actinomycetota bacterium | reverse complement strand
GATGCCGACGGCCGCGAGCAGCGCGTCGTGCTCGACGTGCTGCGCCGCAGCCTCGCCGCCGACCCGCAGCGCTTCACCCGCGCCGCCGCCGCCCTCCTCGGCGTGTCCGAGGAGACCACGACCGGCGTGCACCGGCTGTACCAGATGGCCGAAGCCGGTGAGCTCCGTTTCACGGCGATCAACGTGAACGACTCGGTCACCAAGTCCAAGTTCGACAACCTGTACGGCTGTCGGCATTCGCTCATCGACGGCATCAACCGTGCGACCGACGTGATGATCGGCGGCAAGGTCGCGTTCGTCGCCGGTTACGGCGACGTCGGCAAGGGTTGTTGTGCGTCGTTGCGCGGGCAGGGGGCCCGCGTGGTCGTGTCCGAGGTCGACCCGATCTGCGCGTTGCAGGCCGCGATGGACGGCTACCAGGTGGTGCGCCTGGAGGACGTGTTGGACACCGCCGACATCTTCGTGACCGCAACCGGCAACAAGGACATCATCACCGCGGAGCACATGGCGCGCATGAAGCACCAGGCGATCGTCGGCAACATCGGTCACTTCGACAACGAGATCGACATGGCGGGTCTGCACCGGATGAGCGACGTCACCCAGGTGACGATCAAGCCCCAGGTGGACGAGTTCGTCTTCCCCGACGGGCATTCGGTCATCATCCTCGCTGAAGGCCGCCTGCTCAACCTCGGGTGCGCGACCGGCCACCCGAGTTTCGTGATGTCGAACAGTTTCACGAACCAGGTGCTCGCCCAGATCGCGCTGCACACCGACAACGATGCGTACCCGCTCGGCGTGCACGTGCTTCCCAAGCACCTCGACGAGAAGGTCGCCCGCCTCCACCTCGACGCGCTCGGCGTGCATCTGACCGAACTGCGCCAGGATCAGGCCGACTACCTGGGCATCCCCGTGTCGGGTCCCTACAAACCGGACCACTACCGGTACTGAGCCCCGGCGCCGCGGACCGCGCGTCCGATCCGGGCTCGTGGTCCGCGACGGTGATGTCACAGCAGGTGCCTATGGTCGTCGACGATGCTGTTCGACTCGGAATGTCCGGTCTGTGATCGCCGGAGCGCCGGCGGCGCGGTGTGCGCGCGCTGCGAAGCCGACCTTGCACCGCCTCCGGCCCTCGCTTCGCCGCGTGGGCTGGATGCGTGTCGTGCGATCACCGCATACGAAGGCCGCGGACGGGAGTTGGTCACGCGCCTGAAGTTCCAGAACCGACGCGGAAGTCTGTCGTTCGCCGCGGCGAGGTTGGCAGCCCTCGCACGAAGTGACGCGGTCGATGTCGTGACGTGGGCGCCGACGTCGCCGGGTCGTCGTCGGCGGCGAGGGTTCGACCAGGCCGAACTGTTGGCGCGTTCGGTCGGCCGGTCGCTCGGTGTTCCGGTCGTCGGGTGTCTGATCCGTGTGCCCGGACCACCCCAGACCGGTCGCCACCGATCCGAACGGGTCGGTGGGCCGCGTTTCGATGCGCGCCGCGGCATCGCAGCGGCCTCGGGTCGCCGCATCGCCGTCGTCGACGACGTCGTCACGACCGGCGCGACCTTGTCGAGCGCGGCCGCCGTGCTGCGGGACGCAGGGGCGGATCACGTCGTCGGCCTTGTCGTCGCCCGGACACCCCGCCCGAGGTGACCTTCGTGGTCCACGTTGTGTGTCGTCGCCCTACGATGATGGGCGACACAGCAATTTTCAGCCCACGTGGTTCCCGGGTGTCGAGCCCGGAAACCGCCGATTCCCCGGAGGTTTCGACATGGACGTGAAGATCAACGGTCGTCGGATGGAGGTGTCCGACAAGCTGCGAATGCTCACCGAGGACAAGGTCGGGCGGCTCGGTCGGGTCGTCGAGATGGATCGGGCCGAGGTCCTGTTCACCCAAGCGGCGAACCCTCGGATTCCCGACCAGGTTTCGTGTGAGATCACGCTCGATGGTCAGGGGCATCACGTTCGTGCCAAGGTCGCGGCGGCCGAGGGCTACACAGCGATCGACAAGGCGGTCACCAAGGCGTCCGCACAGCTCAAGAAGCTCAAGTCGAAGTTGCGCAGCCATCGCATCGACAGGTCGCGCGGCGCCCTCGACGTGGCGCTCGACGACGAGGTCGCCGACGATGCCGACGCAGCGGAGGAGGCGCCTCGGATCGTCAAGTCGAAACGGTTCGCGATGATGCCGATGACACCGGAGGACGCGGTCGGGCGGATGGAGCTTCTCGGCCACGGCTTCTTCTTCTTCACCAGCGCCGACACCGGCCGTGCAGCGGTCATCTACCGGCGTGCCGACGGCGACGTCGGCCTCATCGACGAAGCGGACTGAGCGCCCGTCACCTCGACGAGGGCGCGCCGGTGGACTGACGGCCTGCGACCGGCCGACCGGTAGCATTGGCTCCACCATGAAAGCTCTCGACCGTATCCTCCGCGCGGGCGAAGGCCGCAGGGTCAAAGCCCTGTCCGGTCTCGTCCCCGAGATCAACGCGCTCGGCGACGAGTTCGGCAAGCTCTCCGACGACGAACTCCGGGCCAAGACCGTCGAGTTCAAGGAACGTCTCGACAACGGCGAAGACCTCGAGGACATCATGGTCGAGGCGTTCGCGACCGTTCGCGAGGCCGCCGATCGGGTCATCGGCCAGCGGCACTACGACGTCCAGCTGATGGGGGGCGCGGCGCTGCATTTCGGTTGGGTCGCCGAGATGCGCACCGGTGAAGGCAAGACCCTGGTCTCGACCTTGCCGGTGTACCTGAACGGCCTGTCCGGCGACGGTGTCCATGTCGTGACGGTCAACGACTACCTGGCGACCCGCGACTCGCAGTGGATGGGCCGCATCTACACCTGGCTCGGGCTCGACGTGGGCCTGGTACTCCCTTCCACGCATTTCGACCCGAACGACAAACGTGCCCAGTACGCGTGTGACATCACCTATGGGACCAACAACGAGTTCGGGTTCGACTACCTGCGCGACAACATGGCGATGTCGGCAGCCGACAAGGTCCAACGAGGCCACAACTACGCGATCGTCGACGAGGTCGACTCGATCCTCGTCGACGAGGCGCGCACCCCACTGATCATCTCGGGTCAGGTGTCCGACGCGGTCAAGCTGTACTACAAGTTCGCGAGCATCGTCCGTGGCCTGAAGCGAGATGTCGACTACGACGTCGACGAAGAGAAGCAGATGGTGGCACCGACCGATGCCGGTGTCGAGAAGGTCGAGAAGGCACTCGGGCTCGAGAACCTCTACGACGCGGTCTCCCAGAACCTCGTCCACCAACTGCAGGCTGCGTTGAAGGCGAAGGAACTCAAGAAGCGCGACAAGGACTACCTCATCTCACACGGTGAGGTGCTCATCGTCGACGAGTTCACCGGCCGCATCCTCGAAGGCCGTCGTTGGTCCGAAGGGCTGCACCAGGCGGTCGAGGCCAAAGAAGGGGTGAAGATCAAAGAAGAGAACCAGACGCTCGCGACGATCACCCTGCAGAACTACTTCCGTATGTACGACAAGTTGGCCGGCATGACGGGAACGGCGGTCACCGAGGCCGCCGAGTTCGGGTCGACCTACAACCTGCACGTCGTGCCGATCCCCACCAACAAGGACGTCATCCGAGACGACCGGCCGGATCTGATCTACAAGACCGAGGAAGCGAAGTTCGAGGCGGTCGCCGATGACATCGAGGAACGCCACGAGACCGGTCAACCCATCCTGGTCGGCACCGTGTCGGTCGAGAACTCTGAGCGGCTGGCGCGCATCCTGGAGAAAAGGGGCATCCCCCACGAGGTGCTCAACGCGAAGCAGCACTTCCGTGAAGCCGAGATCATCACCCAGGCCGGCCGACGAGGTGCCGTCACCGTCGCGACCAACATGGCCGGTCGTGGCGTCGACATCCTGCTCGGCGGCAATCCCGAAGGGCTCGCCGAACGCGAGGTCAAGGCCGAAGGCCTCGACCCGCACGACGACGGGGAGGGCGCAGAGCGCTACGCCAAGCGCCTCGCCCACTGGCAAGCCGAGTGTGCGGCCGACGGTGACGAGGTCCGTGAGCTCGGTGGCCTGTATGTGCTGGGGACCGAGCGCCACGAGTCACGTCGGATCGACAACCAGTTGCGGGGCCGGTCGGGCCGCCAGGGTGACCCGGGCGAGAGTCGGTTCTACCTGTCGCTCGAGGACGAGCTGATGCGGTTGTTCGCCTCGGGGCCGGTGAGCCGCATCATGGATCGGGCCTTCCCCGACGATGTCCCTCTCGAAGCGAAGATGGTCACCAAGGCGATCGAGCGGGCACAGAACACCGTGGAGCAGCGCAACGCCGAGATCCGCAAGAACGTGCTCAAGTACGACGAGGTGATGAACAACCAGCGCAAGGTGATCTACGAGCGCCGGGACCAGATCCTCGGCGACGCGGACCTGCGCGAAGAGGGACTTCAGATCCTCGCCGAAACCGTCGAGTCGTTGATCGGATCGTTCTGCGGCGCGGAGTTCCACGAGGACTGGGATTTCGAGGGTTTGATCGTCGAAGCCGACACGTACTGGCCGACGACGCTCACCGCGGCAGACCTGCAATCCCTGACCGACACCGACGAGATCTACGAGAAGATGATGGGGGAGGCGACCGGCTTCTTCGAGCAGCGCGAAGAAACCTTCGGTGCAGAGGCGATGCGCGAAGTCGAACGTCAGGTGATGTTGCAGATCATCGACTCGAAGTGGCGCGATCACCTGTTCGAGATGGACTACCTCCAAGAGGGCATCCACCTGCGCGGTCTGGGTCAGAAGGACCCGCTCGTCGAATGGCAACGTGAGGGTTTCTCGATGTTCGGCGAACTGATGGATGCCATCTCCGATGACTATCTGAAGTACCTGATGCGTGTGCAGGTCGTGCTCGCACAGCCGCTGCCCCAGACGCCCCCCGACATGCAGTCCCCCTCCGCCGACCATGCGGTGCGACCCGATTCGGTGCTCAAGCAGG
>JAFDWI010000344.1 GCA_018268545.1 Actinomycetota bacterium | reverse complement strand
TCGACCATGACCTCACCGCTCCCCCGGTACGGGATCCAACTCCCGATCCAGGCCCAGAGTGCCCTGTTCGCACAAGCCTGGGAAGCCGATGCGACGCCCGATCACCTCGCAACGATCGCCCGTGCCGCCGACGACGCCGGATTCGCCTACGTCGGCGTGTGTGACCACGTCGCGATCCCCGAACGGCTCGCCGACACGATGCACACCACCTGGTACGACCAGATCGCCACCCTCGGTTGGTTGGCCGCCGTCACCACCCGGACCCGGCTGCTCAGCCACGTGCACATCGCCGCGTACCGACACCCTGCGCAGAGTGCGCATGCGTTCGCGACGCTCGACCATCTCTCGGGTGGACGCGTCATCATCGGCGTCGGTGCCGGTCACGTCGCCGAGGAATTCGCGCTGCTCGGCGTCGAGTTCGAACGTCGTGGTGCCGTCCTCGACGAACACGTCGCGATGCTGAAGCGCTACCTGGAGGACGAGTTCGTCGATGGGATGGGTGCCGGTCCGCGCCCCGTGCAGGATCCTCGGCCGCCGATCTGGATCGGTGGATCGTCACCGGCTGCGATCCGGCGCGCCGCGCTCACCGGTGACGGCTGGCTCCCCCAGGGGCCACCACCGGGTGGCATGCGCGCCACGATCGCGACGATCCACCAGCTGCGGAGCCGACACGGCCTCGACGGCACGTTCACGATCGGCGCGCTCACCCCGTTCCTCCGGCTCGGCGCCACGACCGGAGCCGATCCCGACGGTACGATCGCAGGCTCGCCCGACCGGCTCGCCGAAATGTTGATCAAGCTCGCCGGGATCGGCGTGACCGACATCCAGGTTCGGTTCGCCGCGAGCAGCGTCGCCGATCACGTCGACCAGTTGCATCGATTCGGCACCGAGGTCGCGCCACTGATCGGCTGAGGTTCCTACGCTTCAGCCACGATGCGAGCGTGGTCGTCCAACACGGCGATCACCGACGCCTCGTCACCCATCGGCACCCGGAGCACAACCTCGTCACAGCCGAGCGCCTCGTAGTGAGCGAGCTTGCCCGGCGACGGGACGACACCGAAGGGCACGATCGACGGCCGACCACCGCGGCCCGCGGCATCCCACGCCTCGCCGAGCACGGCGATCTGATCCGACAGGCCGCTCCCTCCGATCGGCATCCAACCGTCGGCATGCGCCGCGACGGCACCGAAGAGCTTCGGTCCTGCGCCGCCACCGATCAGGGTGCGCACACGCGGTTGCTGCACGGTCTTGGGCCACGCATACGTCGGCTCCAGATGGAGCATCTCACCGTCGAACGCGGCTTCGTCCTGGGACCACAACGCTTCCATCAATGCCAACTTCTCGCCGGCCAGTTCACGGCGGGTCGCGAAGACGATGCCGTGGTCGGCGGCTTCGGCACGATTCCAGCCGTATCCGAACCCGAGTACGAACCGACCGTGCGAAAGGTGGTCGAGCGTGGCGATCGACTTTGCGAGGTCGATCGGATCGTGTTGCGCGACCAGCAACACCCCGGTCCCCAACGTGATCCTGTCGGTCACCGTCGCGGCAACCGCCAGAGCAACGATCGGATCCAGACTCCGGCGGTAGTCCTCCAGGTGGACACCTTCGACGAGGCTCGGTGGTTCGGCAGCCCGAACGGGCAGATGTGTGTGTTCGGGAAGATACAGCGCATCGAACCCGCGTTCCTCGACCGCGCGCGCGAGCGTCGCCGGGTCGATCCCGGTGTCGGTCAGGAACACGGTCACCCCGATACGCATCCGCCAAGTATCACCGATCAGTACCCGGCGGTCGTCGGCCGATAGCCTCACCCCGGACAGCCGGCGACCATCTGGTGGCCACACCGTCGACGCCGGCCGGGGAACGCACGCCGTCGCAGCGACACTGCACAGCCGAACCGGGGGCCGGAGCATTGCAACGAACCGCATCAAATGGACGAAACGGATCATCGGACCTCCGGGCGCGCCGGGACCCGTCCATCGGCATCATCGGCGCCGGGTTCGCCGGGATCGGCATGGCGATCCAACTCCGCAAACACGGTTACGAGAACTTCACGATCTTCGAAAAAGCCGACGACATCGGCGGGGTGTGGCGCGACAACACCTACCCCGATGCCGGTTGCGACGTCCCCTCGCACCTGTACTCCTTCTCCTTCGAGCGACGCACGGACTGGACACGGCGCTTCCCCAAGCAACCCGAGATCCTCGCCTATGCGAACGACTGCGTCGACAAGCACCACCTCCGGGACCGGATCCGCACCGGCACCGAGATCGCCGGAGCCACATGGGACGCGAATGATGCCACCTGGACGCTCACCACGACCGACGGCACCACCCACACCTTCGACGCGGTCGTCTGGGGGCTCGGGCAGCTCAACCGTCCCAAGTGGCCCCACATCGACGGTCTCGACAGCTTTGGCGGAACCATCTTCCACTCCGCCCGTTGGAACCACGACCACGACCTCGACGGTGACCGAATCGCCGTGATCGGCAACGGCGCATCCGCGGTCCAGTTCGTACCGCCCGTCGCCGAGATCGCGGCACGGCTGTTCCAGTTCCAGCATTCCCCCAACTGGTTCCTCCCCAAACCCGACGCTCCCTTCACCGCCGAGGAGATCCGGCGGTTCCGTCGCATCCCCGGCTGGGACCTCCTGTACCGATCACGGCTCTACGCGAGTTTCGAATCCAAGTGGTTCGCGTTGCGTGCAGGCTCCAAGATCTCCCAGACCGCTCGTGAGCTCTCCACCCGCCACATCACCAAGCACGTCCCCGATCCCGAGTTGCGGGCAAAGCTGATCCCGGACTTCCCGGTCGGCTGCAAGCGGATCCTCATCAGCGACAACTACCTGCAGGCGTTGTGCCGCGACAACGTCGAGGTGGTCGACGATCCGATCACCCGGATCGAACCGGACGCCGTGATCACCGCAGACGGGACCCGGCGTCGTGTCGACACGATCATCGTGGCAACCGGATTCGACACGACGAACTTCCTCGCACCGGTCGACATCACCGGTGTCGACGGCCGCAAGCTCCAGGACGACTGGGCCGAAGGCGCACGCGCCTACCAGGGAATCGCGGTCCCCGGATTCCCCAACTCGTTCATCCTGTACGGACCCAACACCAACCTGAACCACAACTCGATCATCTTCATGCTCGAAGCCCAGTTCCGGTGGGTGCTCGCCTCGCTCGACGTCCTGCGCCGGGGCGCACGCTCGGTCGCGGTTCGCCGTGATGCGGCGCGGCGCTACGACGCCCGCATGCAACGCGAACTGCAACACACGACGTTCGCGGCGGACTGCCACAGTTGGTACAAGAACGAAGCCGGACGGATCGTGAACAACTGGCCCGGCCCGACACTCCGCTACTGGTTCGACACGCACCGGTTGCG
>JAFDWI010000343.1 GCA_018268545.1 Actinomycetota bacterium | reverse complement strand
GCGACGATTCTTCGAGCCGTCGTGTCCGAGTACATCCACACGGCCCAACCGGTGGGTTCCGCTCACGTGACGCGCGATGCCGGCATCGGTGTGTCCTCGGCGACGGTCCGGAACGACATGGCCCAGCTCGAAGCGGACGGGTACCTGTACCAGCCGCACACCAGCGCCGGTCGGGTGCCGACCGACAAGGGCTACCGGGCGTTCGTCGATGAGCTCACCGGGCCGAACCTTCGCCTCGGCAAGGACGCGGCGGCACGGGTGCGTGATTTCTTCGACACGACCTACGGCGAGCTCGAGCACATGCTCAAAGCGACGACCGACCTCTTGGCAGGTCTCACCCACCAAGCGGCGGTCGTCGTCGCATCGGCCGCGCCTTCCTCGCCGGTGAAATCGTTGCAGCTCGTAGGGCTTGCGCCGAACGTGGCGCTGTTCGTGGCCGTCCTCGCCAACGGTGCCATCGACAAACGCACCGTCGAGCTCGCGACGCCTGCCGCGGATGACGTGCTCGCACGATCGGGCGAGATCCTGGCGTTCCACCTGGTCGGCCGTCCGATGAGCGACATCGTCGACATCCCCGTGACCGGCGAGCCGACCGTGGATCGTGTCCTGGCGGCGTGTGTGGCGACCCAGGACTCGCCGGACGCACACGACGCCGACCAAGTCTACGTCGGTGGCACCGCGCAGATGACCGAATCGTTCGAAGCGATCGGGACCGTTCGCCAGGTGTTGAGCATCCTCGAACAACAACTCGTGGTCGTCACGCTGCTCCGCGACGTGATGGACCGTGGGTTGCAGGTCGCCATCGGAGCCGAGACGGGCATCGAACCGTTGGCGGACTGTTCGGTCGTGGTGGCTCCCTATGAGATCGACGGCCGACCGGCCGGGAGCCTCGCACTGCTCGGGTCGACCCGCATGGACTATCCGCAGGCGCTGGCAGCCGTTGCACTCGTGAGCCAGGGTCTCGGACGACGGCTGACGGAAGGCTGATGCGATCCGTGTCGACCGACTACTACGCGCTGCTCCAGGTGGAACGGACCTGCACTTCCGAGGAACTCAAGAAGGCGTACCGTCGGCGCGCCCGCGAGCTGCATCCCGATGCGAACCCCGACGACCCGACCGCCGAGGCACGTTTCAAGGAGGTCGCGGTCGCGTACGAGGTGTTGTCGGATCCGGACAAGCGAGCCCGATACGACCGGTACGGGGAGGACGGGCTCGGCGGGGCGATGGCCGGTGACCCCTTCGGTTTCGGGGGTGGGCTGGGCGACATCTTCAGTCAGATCTTCGGCGGCGGGATGGGAGGCCCGTCCGGTCCGACCGGACCGCCACCCGGCGCCGATGTCGAGGTCACGGCACGCATCGAGTTCGTCGACGCGGTGTTCGGCGCTGCCGTTCCCGTCGAGGTGCACACCGCGGTGGCGTGCACCGACTGCGAGGCGACCGGTGCCGCAGCCGGAACCTCGGCATCGCCGTGTCCCGACTGCGGCGGTTCCGGACAGGTCCGCCGGGTCCGCCAGTCCCTGCTCGGTCAGATGGTCACCGCGGGGATCTGCGGGCGATGTGGCGGATGGGGACGCATCGTGGAGCATCCGTGCCCCACCTGCAACGGCGAGGGTCGCAACGTGGTGGACAAGACCTACACGGTCGACGTCCCCGCCGGGGTGCACTCGGGATCGACGTTGCGCCTCACCGGCCTCGGGGCCGTCGGCCCGCGTGGTGGTGCCCACGGTGATCTGTACGTGCATCTCGCGGTCGCACCGCACGAGGTGTTCACCCGGGACGGCGACGATCTGCTGTTGACGTTGCCCATCGGCTTCGCGCAGGCGGCGCTCGGTGCGAACATCGAGGTCGAGACGCTCGACGACGTCGAGACCGTCCGCATCGACAAGGGTACGCAACCGGGGACGGTGACCAGGCTTCGAGGGCTCGGGGTGCCACGCCTCGGCGGTCGTGGCCGCGGGGACCTGTTGATCACGGTCACCGTGGAGGTACCGACCGATCTCGGTGACGACGAGGCCGAGCTCGTCCGGAAGCTGGCCGAGATGCGTGGCGAAGAACTGCACGAGCAGGGCGAGGGGTTGCTGAGCCGCGTGCGATCCGCGTTCAAGGGTTGAATCCGATCGACCCGGACCGACCCTCGGATGGGGCGCCGCCCTCGGGGTCGCCGCCGCGCGGGATGGATCCCGACGGGACCGGTGGACCGCACGCGTACGTCGACGACGTCGCCGCGCCGCAACTGTCGGCGGCGGATCGGCATCACCTGGCCCGAGTCGTCCGACTCCGTGGCGGTGACCCGATGACGGTCTCCGACGGCAGGGGCTCCTGGGTCGCCGTTCGTTACGGCGAACGCCTCGAGGCGGATGGGCCGGTCGTGCATGTCGAGGAGCCCACCGATCCGATCACCGTCGCGTTCGCCCTCACCAAGGGATCACGCGTCGACGACGTGGTCCGTCATCTCACCGAACTCGGGGTCGACCGGATCGTTCCGTTCATCTCGCGTCGTTGTGTGGTCCGATGGGACGCGTCCACCGCGCGCAAGCGCCACGAACGGATGCTCCGCATCGCGGTCGAAGCCGGGATGCAGTGCCGTCGATCGTGGCTGCCGGTCGTCGAACCGGCGACGACCTATGCGCACGTCGTCGCCGACCCGGCTGCCGTCGTCGCCCGCATGGGTGGCGCACCGCTCGCCGACTCGGCGCGTTTCGTCGTCGTCGGCCCGGAAGGCGGTTTCGATGCCGACGAACTGTCATGCGCACGCGTGCAGTGCTCGCTGGGCCGACATGTGCTGCGCGCCGAGACCGCAGCCCTCACCGCCGGCGCGTTGCTCGCCGACCGACGATCGAGCGGTTCGTGACGTTCGCGCCCCCGAATGGCGACGGCGGTGCTGCGGCGCCACCGGCCGAACACGGCCCGGGCGTGTACGTCCACATTCCGTTCTGTGCGAAGCGCTGCGACTATTGCGCCTTCGCCACGTGGACAGATCGTTCCGGGCTCGCGGCTCGCTACCTCGACGCCTGCGCGATCCAGGCGAGTGTCGACCTAGACGGGCTCGGCGCACCGTCGACGGTGTTCGTGGGAGGCGGGACGCCGACGCTGGTCGATCCCGCTCGACTCGCATCGCTGATCACGTCGCTCGGCGCAGCACCCGGAGCGGAGGTCACCGTCGAGTGCAACCCCGACGACGTGACCGAGGAGATGCTCGACATGTACCTGGCGGCGGGTGTGAACCGGTTGTCGATCGGGGTGCAGTCAATGGACCCGACGGTCCTCACCGCCCTGGGGCGCACGCATGACCCGGCGAACGTCGAGCGCACCGCGCAGATCGCGCGCGACGCCGGCATCGAGTTCAACGTCGACCTGATCTACGGGGCGAAGGGCGAGACCGTCACGAGTTGGATCGCCACCGTGGACGCAGCGATCGCGTTGGAGCCGAGCCATGTCAGCGCGTACGCGCTCACCGTCGAGGCGGGAACGCCGCTCGCGTCCGACCGTTCCCGACATCCCGACGACGACGATCAGGCGGTCAAGTACCGCCTGGTATCGGAGCGGCTCGAGTCGGCCGGATTCGAGTGGTACGAGATCTCGAACTGGGCGAAGTCCGGACGGCGGTGCCGTCACAACCTCACGTACTGGCTCGGCGGCGACTATATGGCCGTGGGTTGTGCCGCCCACGGCTACCGCTCGGGCCGCCGCTACTGGCACGTCCACACGCCCGAGCGTTTCGTCGATGCCGTGGAGAACGGCCGGTCACCGATCGCCGGATCCGAGCAACTCGCCGGTGACGAGGCACGCGTCGAAGCGCTCGAGTTGTCGTTGCGAACGGGTGCCGGCGTGCCGATCGACGCATTCGCGCCCGAGGACACCGCTGGACCGCTCGCGGGCCTCGTCGAACCCGTGGCTCCGGTCGCCTCCGACTGGGCCGTCGGTGACGGTCCGCGTTGGGTCTTGACGCGACGTGGTCGGCTGCTCGAAACCGAGGTCGCATTCCGACTGCGGTGACGGATCGGCCACCGGGTACGACCCGATGGCGTGCGCGCGCCGTGCGCCTGCGAACCTTGGGTCATGGGACTGATGGAGATCGTCGAAGAATGGGATGTCGGTCTGCGGTCGCTCGACCCGTTGGGCTTTCCGGGTTACCGCGAAAAGCTCGAGTCGCTCGCCACCGAATCCGTGCGGACCGGTCGTGCACGAGATGCGGTCGTCGTCGAAGGTGACTTTTCGGTGTTGGGCGGATCGATGGGAGCAGTTCACGGCGAGAAGGTGGTCCGCGCGATCGACCGGGCGATCGAGTTGGGACTCCCCGTGGTCGTCGAGGCACGAAGCGGTGGCGCCCGCATGCAGGAAGGCATGGTGTCGCTGATCCAGATGGCGCGAACCGCTGCGGCGATGGGTCGTCTTCGAGCCGCCGGGCTCGGATCGATCGCGGTGCTCCGGAACCCGTCGACCGGAGGTGTCTTCGCGTCCTACGCGTCGCTGTGCGACCTGTCGGCGGCCGAGGCCGGCGCGACCGTCGGCTTCGCCGGTCCACGCGTCGCCGAGACCGTGACCGGCCGGTCGGTCGCCGGGCACTCCCACAGCGCCGAAACGGCGTTCGAGGCAGGGCTGGTCGATTTCGTCGGCGACGCTGATGGCTTGCGGGCCTGGCTCCAGGGCGCGCTCGGGCTCGCCGACCGACCACTTGCGCCGGGCGTCGCGTCGGGGCGCCCGACGACCGAGGTCGACGGTGGTCCGATGGCCGACGACGTGGGC
>JAFDWI010000342.1 GCA_018268545.1 Actinomycetota bacterium | reverse complement strand
TCACGCCGTGACCGCACGATGATCGCAGTGACCCCCGATGCGGCTGCCGCGACGACACCGACGATGCGACATCATGGGCCCATGACGACACCCGACGCCTTCGCCCCCGCCGAACTGGGTCCGGTCACGCTCCGGAACCGGATCATCAAGGCCGCCACGTTCGAGGGGCGCACGCCCGATCACGTCGTCACCGACTCGTTGATCGACTTCCACCGTGAGGTCGCCGCAGGCGGTGTCGGGATGACGACGGTCGCCTACCTCGCGGTGTCACGCGCCGGATGTGGCACACCGAACGAGATCGCGTTGAGCCCCAAAGCCGTCGACGGGCTGACCCGCCTCACCGACGCGATCCATGGCGAAGGAGCGAAAGCCTCCGCACAGATCGGCCACGCCGGTGCGGTTGCCGCGGCGACCGGGCTGCAAGGCCGGTCACCGTCACGGATCTTCTCGCCGCTCGCGATGCGTTTCACCAAACCCTTGGACGACCATGAGATCACCGAGGTGATCGACGACTTCGCGACCTCCGCGCAGATCGTCGCCGACTCCGGTTTCGATGCGGTCGAGTTGCACTTCGGTCACGGCTATCTGCCGAGCGAGTTCCTGTCACCGAAGCTGAACCGTCGTCGCGACCGCTGGGGTGGCTCGCTCGAGAACCGGGCGCGGCTCGCCCGTGGCATCGCCGAGGCGGTTCGGACCCGGCTCGACGGTCAGGTCGCGGTGCTCGCCAAGTTGAACATGGACGACGGTGTCCCCGGCGGATTCTGGGTCGACGAAGCCGTCGCCGTCGCGCGCCTGCTCGACGCCGACGGCACCCTCGACGCACTCGAACTCACCGGAGGATCGTCCCTGCAGAACCCGATGTACCTGTTCCACGGCGACGCCCCGATCCGCGAACTCGCGGCGACGTTCCCACCCGCGTTGCGTCCGGGGTTCCGGCTCGCCGCGGGGCGGTTCATGAAGACCTATCCGTATTCCGAAGGCTATTTCCGGCCGCTCGCGCTGCAGTTCGTCGACGCGGTGACCATGCCGGTCATCCTGCTCGGCGGGATCAACAACCGGGCGACGATCGAACGCGCGATGCTCGACGGCTTCGGTTTCGTCGCGATGGCACGGGCATTGTTGCGCGAGCCGGACCTGGTCAACCGGATGATCGCCGACGGCACCGACGAGGGTCGTTGCATCCACTGCAACAAGTGCATGGCCACGATCTACAGCGGAACGCGTTGTGTGTTGATCGACGACGACCGCAAATGAGTCGTTCGGCCTATCTGTCGGAGCGATTCGGGTTAAACTGACCGGCGCTGGTTGCCGTTACCAACGGTACGATATTTCACACGAGGTGAGACGGAGGGAGCGTCGTGATCACCGACAACTGGCTGCAGGCCCTGGGGGGCGACAACGTATCGGGCATCGGCGACCCGGCGTTTTTCCGCGCCGTCGTGGAGACCGCAGCCAACCCCTATGTGATCGTCGACGCGGACCGGATCCTGCGCTATGCGAGCCCGTCGATCGAGATGCTCCTGGGGTACAAGCCCGCCGACTGGGTCGGCAAGAGCGTCGCCGAACTGCTCGACCCCGACAGCCTCCAGCTCGCGCTGGCCGGCATGACCGAGATCGAGATGGCTTCACGCGACCCCAACTGGGTCGGTGCGCCCGTCCGGGTTTTCCTGCGGGCCGCTGACGGTTCGATCGTCCCCGTCGACGCGTATGCGCGTGAAACCGCCCGAACCGGGGTTCCGGGCAACCTCATCCAACTGGTCCGCGCTGGCGCGTCCCAGACGATGAGCGACGCGGTCGACACGATCCTCGAAGGCCGCGATCTGGACCGGGCGCTCGAGTTGTTGACGTCGCTGATCGAACACGACATCACCGACACCGCAGCGATGCTGGGAAGCGGTTGGGACGGGACACGATTCGCGAAGGTCGCCGGACGGGACCGTCTGCTGATCCTCACCGCGCTCGACCCGATCGACCGCGACGCGATCGCGAAGGTCCTCGGTGGGCATCACGGCGTCACCGACCTGTTCGGTGACCTCGCCCCCGCGACGCGCGCTGCCGCCGAAGCGCGCGGATGGCACGCGTGCTGGTGTGCGCCGGTGCGCGGCGACGACGGCAGCGAACCCGAAGCTGCGCTGTTCATCTGGCGGAAGGAACCCGGGCCGCCCGGCGTGGTGTTCCGGGACGACATCAAACGATCGGTCGGACTCGCGCGACTCGCACTCCAGTGGATGGGACAACAGCAGGTGTTGTCGTGGATGGCATCACACGACCAGTTGACCGGGCTGACGAACCGCTCCGAGTTCCAGAACCGACTCGATGACAGCCTCGGACGTTCGCGCGCCGTGCTGTTCTGCGACCTCGACGACTTCAAACCCATCAACGAGGGGTACGGCCACCGGACCGGCGACCGGGTGCTCACCACCATCGGTCGGCGCATGACGGGCGTGTGCACCGACTGCGACGTCGCCCGCCTGGGCGGCGACGAGTTCGCGATCCTCATCCGCGAGATCCCGACCCTGGACCACGCGCTCGGCATCGCAGACCGGGTTCGCGACGCACTCGCCGATCCGATCCTCGTCGACGGCCACGAGGTCCGCGTCGACGTCACCATCGGGGTCGCATTCGACCCGCAGGGTGAGACAGAGTCCGACCACCTGATGGACCATGCCGACGGTCTGCTCCGCCGTGGCAAGACCGAGGGCAAGGGACGGATCCTCTCGACCACCCTGGGTGGCTGATCGACCGGCTCGCGCAACCGGCGGCCAACCGGTGGGCGGCCCGCACACCGCCCACCGGAGCCCACCAGATCCTCCGC
>JAFDWI010000341.1 GCA_018268545.1 Actinomycetota bacterium | reverse complement strand
GCTGCGGTGCCGATGAACACCCGGGCGCCGCAGTCGTCGACGATGTAGGCGAGCTCGGCGGCGTTCAGTTTCGTCGACGCGAACGTGTAGATCAGCCCGGCGTAGTGCGCGCCCCAGGCCAGCTCGAGGAATCGGATCTGGTTCTCTGCGCAGATCGCGACGTGGTCACCCGGGTGCAGGCCGATCGACCGATAGAGGTTCGCGGCGCGCCGTGCCCGCTCGTCGAGGTCACCGTAGGTGAGCTGCTCGCCGGTGTCGGCCATGATCACGGCGACACGGTCAGGATCGGATGCGGCGAAGGTCCCCGGGTACATGGCCCAGACCGTAGCGAGTTCGTCGGGGACGCGATGCCCGGCAGCCGGTGTCGGCCTGACGGGTGCCGATCAGCGGGCTTCGATCAGCGGGCTTCGATCAGCAACGTCTGGACGGCTCGCCCGATCCGTCCGGCGGTGTCGTACAGGTCGGCTTCGGCCGTCCCGGTTCCGCCGTCGCCGATGCGGGTGACCGCATCGACCATGACCTGCTCGCCGACGGGAAGGCGGTGCAGGGTGATCGTGAGGTCCGGGTTGATGAACAACCAGCCCGCGCCCGACAACACCCAGGAGACACCGTTGAGGAAGTCGGCGGCGGCCGCGACCCGTTGCAGCGGTGTCGGGGACTCGCTTGCGACGACGGGAACGACGAGGCGGATCCAGTCCGCGACGGGTCCCGGCGATGCGAGGGATCCGCGCACGAGCCGATGTTCGGTGGCGGCATTGTGGTAGGCGACCGCCGAGGAGGGGAACTCCCAACCGTCGAGGCCCGATGGGCGTTCCGGCGGTGTCGGGGGCACCTCGTCGTTCGGGCTCGCCCCCACCGGTGGGTTCATCGGGTCTCGTCGGATCGCGAGCACCGAGGCGCGTGCGAGTCGCCGGTCTCCGCTGTCGGTCACGGTCACCTCCGCGACCTGGACCTTGCGCCCCGGTCGTACGATCCGGGCTGCGACCGTGATCGGTTCCAGGGGGACCGGACGCTCCAGGTCGAGCGTGAGGCGGGTCACCTGGTAGGCGTCGGGAAAGGTTCCGGTGAACACCCCTTCGGCCGCGCGGGCGACGAGGGTCGCGACGGGCCCACCGTGGAGCGCATCCGGTGACCACGGTCCCCGCGCGAACGCGGTCGGCAGCACGATCTCGGATCCGTCGGTGGATCCTGGGCCGACCGATTGGAACAATGCGTTAGGCATGGTCGTCACCATAGAACCCGGCCACGGAAGGCAGCCCGCGCCGTTCTCCGCAGCGCGATCGTCCCCGGGACGACGCCGGGTCGTCCGATCCCGACTTCGGATCACTCCGAGCGCGCAACTATCGTCGGAACGGCCTTTACGCCCGGAACAGGAGTGCCGATGTCGACGATTTCTGCAGTGAACGATCATGAGGTCCTTGCCGACTTCGTGCCCGCGATCCCGAACACGCTGGTGCGTGACATCGCCCTGGTCGTCGGTGGCGCCGGCCTGACCGGGCTGTCGGCACAGTTCGCGTTCACGACGCCGTTGTCGCCGGTTCCCTTCACGTTGCAGACCCTCACGGTGCTCATCGTCGGGACGGCGATGGGGACCAAGCGAGCCGTCGCGTCGATGCTGCTGTACCTCGCTGCGGGTATGGCCGGCCTGCCCTGGTTCGCGCAAGCGTCGTCGGGTTGGCACGCACCGTCGTTCGGTTACATCCTCGGGTTCGTCGTCGCGGCGGGGGTCGTCGGCTTGTTCGCCGAGCGTGGCGCGGACCGTACGGTGAAGACGACCGTCGCACTCCTGGTGGCCGGAACGTTGATCATCTACGCGATCGGGACGACCTGGCTGGCGATCGACCTGAACGTGTCCGCCGCGAAGGCCTTCAGCCTCGGTGTCCGGCCGTTCCTCGTGACCGACACGATCAAGATCATCGTCGCCGCGTTGGCGTTCCCGGCCGCATGGCGGTTCGTGAACCGCCCTGCGGGCGATTCGCCGAACGCGTCGTAACAGCCTGCGGCCTCGGATGCGAACAGAGGGGAGTCGGCGCCAAATCCCGATCGCTGCGAGATAGATTCGCTGTTCGTGACGCGCATCCCAGCGGTGCCTCCGACGCTTGCGGCCGGCATGTACTTCTTCGCGCTGGCGATCTACATCGTCACCGTCGGTGTACCCTCGGACACTTCACAGGTCGCGCTCTGGGCGATGATCGCGTTGATCTGCGCGGCGATGGTCCATCCGGATCATCGGATCGCGCGCGTCTTGTTCGACTGGTTGCCTTTCATCGTGGTGTTGTTCGCGTTCGACTGGAGTCGAGGGATCGCTGTTCGGGTCGGCGTGCCGGTCCATACGCGCCGACCGGCCGAGATCGACAAGATGTTGTTCGGCGGAACGGTCCCGACGGTCTGGCTTCAACGACATCTCGACATCGCCGACGGGACGACCCATCCGTGGGAGGCGGCCACGAGCCTCGTCTACGTCACCCACTTCTTCGCGTCGGTGGCGCTTGCCGTGGTCCTCTGGTTGAGGGATCGAGCGCGTTGGCTTCGGTACATCCGCCGGCTCGTCACACTCATGGCAACCGGTATCGCGATCTACATCGCCGTCCCCTGGATGCCGCCGTGGTTGGCTTCCAAGGACGGTTATCTCCCGGAGCTTCATCGAGCGAGCGACGACGGATGGAAGTATCTGCATATGTCACGTGCGGGAGCATTGCTCTCGGTCGGGCAGGCGGGCGTCAACTTGAAT
>JAFDWI010000340.1 GCA_018268545.1 Actinomycetota bacterium | reverse complement strand
TGGGGAACGGGCCGGACGAGGCCACGAAGACTCCGGTGGTGGTAGTCGCCGTCGACCGCGAGGGCCCGGAACCCCAGGTGTCCGAAGGCTGCAGCCAGGGCTGCAGTCGACGTCGTCTTGCCTTCGGCCGGCGCGGTGGAGGTGACCAGGACGATCGGCGCTTCCGGTCTGGCGACACCAGGGGTCCCGTTTGTCCCGTCGATCGGTCGGTGCGGGTCGATGCCGAGCACCGCAGCAATCTCCCACGCGGCCTCGACGTACCGGAGGCGGGCGTCGACGACCGATCGGTTCGTCTCGTCGGGATCGTGGGCTAGCACGGCACGCACTCGACGCTTCGACATGCGTGGAATCTCGACGATGACGCCGAGGCCGGTGGCGCGGGTCGCGGCGAGGCTGTCGTGGATGTGGTCGTCCCAGGCCTCGCCGAGCACCACCCCGGACAGCCCCAGTACCAGGCCGGCGAGGAGTCCGAGGCCGATCGGTTGCGCCGGGTTCGGTTTCTTGTCCGAGGGGAGGACGGTCTCCTCGGACAGTGTCTTGATGAGGATCTGCATCGCGATGGTGTCTTGTGGGTTGACGTTCACGAGTGATGCAGCGGCGTTGATCCTCGCGGCCCCGACATCGTTGGCGGCGAGGACCCATCTGGTGCCGTAAGCCGTTTGGTTGATCTCGATGGCCTGTGGTGGGCCGGACAGCGCGAAGACCGGCGCCTTCGTCGTGATCGCGAAGCTCTGGCTGGTGAGGAGTTGCACCTGGGAGGTGGCCGCCTGGAGCTTCGCGAGCAGGTCCTCGCGTTGCGACGGCGGAGCGGTGTCGACCAGGCGGCGTAGCGCGTTCACCAGGGTGTTCGCGGATTGCAGGCTGGCGTACACGTTCAGGACCTGGTCGTGATGCCGCTGGTCGACGATCTTCGCCATCTGCGGGTTCAGTTCGGTCGCCGCGTGGTAGGCGAGGCGTGCCGCCAGGTCCGGATCGGTTGCCACCGCGGTCAGGTCGAGGGTGGCGGAATCCTGGAACGGGATCGCAACGAGTGTCGACTCCACGGTGTAGAAGCCGACACCGGCCTGTTGTGCCACCGCGGTCCGGTAGGGGTTGGAGACGATGGTCAGCTGTGCGATCTGGAGGCTCCACCTGACCGGGTCGACCGTCTGGGTCGTCTGTGCCGGCGTGTCGAGGCGCAACTCCGCGGTGGCCTTGTAGAAGTGGGTCGTGATGACCGGCGCCTTCTGATGGCTCGCGACCAACGTGCCACCGATGATGCCGCCGAGAGCGCCGAAGACGATCCAGAGTCCACGTCGGCGGAGCGCCGCTGCACCCGAACGGAGTGATCGGCCGAGCCGACGGACCTTGATGGATCCATCGTGGGTGTCGGAGGTCGGTGGGGTGGTTTCGGGGGTCACGGCTGCACGATCCAGAATCCGAGAGCTTACCAATGCGCAGTGAGCGGTCGGTCCTGCACGAAACCCGCCCCGGCGTGTGGGATCATGTCCTGTGGCCGAAGGAGGTTCGATCGAACGCGTGCTCATCGTGATCCCCGCGCGAGGGGGATCCAAGGGAATCCCCGGCAAGAACCTGCGCGAGGTGGCCGGGCGACCCTTGATCTGCTGGACGATCGATCATGCGCTCGAGGTCGACGGCGACGTGCGGGTCGTCGTGTCGACCGACGATCCCGAGATCGCATCGACCGCACGGGCCGCGGGAGCCGAGGTGCCGTTCCTGCGCCCCGCGGATCTCGCCGTCGACACCGCACCGACCGAACCGGCTGTCGAGCACGCGATCACCCGTATGGCGAACGACGGTTTCGATCCCGATGCGGTGGTGCTGCTGCAGGCGACGTCGCCGGTTCGGCGCCCCGGAACCGTGGCTCGGGCCGTCGATCGATTCCGGCCCGGCGATCTCGACAGCCTCGTGGGGGTCGTGCCGCAGACACCGTTCATCTGGCACATGGAGGCGCCGCCGCGGGCCGAGTACGATGTGGCGAGTCGCCCACGTCGCCAGGACCTCACGCCCGACACGTTCCTGTATCGGGAGACCGGATCGCTGTACGTGACACGGACCGACCTGTACCGAAACCCGGGAAATCGAATCGGGGGGCGCGTGGAGCTTTTCGTGATGGACGAAATCGAAGGGATCGACATCGATTCCGAAGCGGACCTCCGTCTCGCCGACATCGTCCTTCGGGATCTCCAGGCGTCGCTCCGATGATCATCGAACGGAACATCGAGCGGTACGTGGTCCACTCCGGGGACCCGCTCGGCCACGCACTCGCGAAGATCAGCGAGAACCGGTCCCGGGTCGTGTTCGTCGTCGCTTCCGGAGGGGTGCTCCAAGGAGTGCTGTCCGACGGCGACGTCCGGCGCTGGATCGAGGGTCGCGGCACCGTCGACCTCGACGTCCCGGCCCTCGATGTCGCGAACCGCACGTTCACCTCGGCGCCGATCGGCCGTCGGCCGGCGGACATTGCCGGGCTGTTCGGATCCGGCATCGATCACATCCCGCTCGTCGACGCGGTCGGGCGATTCGTCGCGGTCGCGATCGATCGACCCGACGAACTCCGGATCGGCCCGTTGACGGTCGCCGTCGATCGCCCCACCGTCGTCGTCGCCGAGATCGGCAACAACCACAACGGGAGCATCGAACTCGCGAAACGCCTCGTCGACGAGGCGGTCGATGCCGGTGCCGACTGCGTCAAGTTCCAGTTGCGCGACCTGGCGTCGCTGTACCGCGGGTCGGCCGAGGATCCGTCGCTCGGAGAGGATCTCGGACCGCAGTACACCTTGGATCTTCTCGAGCGTTTCTCGCTCGACGCCGAGGCACTCTTCGAGGTGTTCGACCACTGCGGGTCCCGGTCCGTGCCGGTCATCTGCACGCCATGGGACCTGCCGAGCCTCGCGGCGCTGGTCGACTACGGGGTTCCGGCACTCAAGATCGCATCGGCGGACCTGACCAACCACGAACTCCTCCGCGCGGCGGCCGCGTCGGGACGTCCGGTGATCCTGTCGACCGGCATGTCCACCGAAGACGAGATCATCCAGAGCGTCGCCCAACTCGAGCGGTCAGCGGCGTCCTTCGCTCTGTTGCACTGCAATTCGACGTACCCGGCGCCCTTCAAGGACGTGAACCTGCGCTACCTGGCTCGACTCGCCGAGATCGGTGGCTGCCCCGTGGGGTATTCCGGGCACGAGCGGGGCCACCACGTTCCCCTCGCTGCCGTCGCACTGGGCGCTCGGATCATCGAGAAGCACTTCACGCTGGATCGCTCGATGGAGGGCAACGACCATCGGGTTTCGTTGCTGCCATCCGAGTTCGCCGAGATGGTCAACCTGATCCGCGAGGTCGAGTCGTCGCTCGGTGGGACCGGTGCGCGGGGCCTCACCCAGGGCGAGATGATGAACCGGGTGAACCTGGCGAAGAGCCTCGTCGCTGCTCGACCGATCCGCCGAGGCGAGACGATCACCGCGGATTCGGTGATGGTCCGAAGTCCGGGTCGCGGGCTGCAACCCAATTCGCTGGGGTCGCTGGTCGGACGGACCGCGGTCCGTGATGTCGAGGCCGGCGACTTCTTCTATCCGACCGACATCGGCACCGGTGAGTCGCGTCCCCGGGACTATTCGTTCCGACGGCCCTGGGGCCTGCCGGTCCGCTTCCACGACCACCGTGCGCTCGCCGGACTCTCCAATCCGGACTTCCTGGAATTCCATCTGTCCTACAAGGACATGGAACGTCCGCTGACAGAGGTGTTCGACGAC
>JAFDWI010000033.1 GCA_018268545.1 Actinomycetota bacterium | reverse complement strand
GGTCGAAACGCGCCCGGCCGATCGTCGGTTCCGACGATGTGCCACGCGTGTCGACCGGAGCATCCGCCGGAGCATCGACCGCGGCCGGAGCATCCACCTCGGAATCGTCGATCTCGTTCGCGGCATCGACTTCCTCGCCCACCGGGTCGTCGATCGACCCGGATCCCGGGCCCAACTCGGCGGGTGTCGTCACCCCGGACAGCTCCGGGAGTCCTCCGGTCCGAAACGACGCCGGGTCGTCGACCAGCCGCCGGAGGACCTGGATCGTCTCACGTACCCGTGCCCGTTCGGTCCCGAGATGACGCTCGAGCACCGCCGCGTCGTCGCGCATCGATTCACGGGTCGTCTCCAGCTCGCGGATCTCGGCGACGAGACGGGCACGTGCCTCCTCCCGCGCCTTCGCATGGGCGGCTTCGGCCTCCTCGCGATTGTGGCGCGCCTCGTCGTTGGCACGGTCGATGATCGCCTTGGCCTCGTCGTGCGCCTCGCGGATCGCCATGTCGGCCGTGCGCTGGGCGAGCACCAGGGTGCGGCGCAACTCCTCGTTGAGGTCGTCGTCGTCACCGATCACGGGAACGGGCGCAGCCGGTGGTGCCGTCGGCAGAGCGGACGTCGCGTCGTCGGCGACGTCGGAATCGCCGGCATCGTCGACCGGTTCCGCGACGACCTCGGGTTCGTCGGCCGGCAACCGGTCGCGATCATCGGCGGCGATGTCGGTCGTGGCACCCGGACCGGCGGCCTCCAACTCCGACACCCGTGCTTCGGCCGTCCTCGCACGGGCAACGGCCTTGGCCAGTTGCGTCTGGAGTTGACCGACGGCGACCGCGACCCGCTCCAGGAAATCGCCCACCTCATTGCGGTCGTAGCCTCGGACAGCGATCCGGAAGTCGATCTCGTCGGTCAGCAGCTGCGGCGTGAGTTCCATGTCAGCCGAGCCTACTTCCCGAAGCCCGCGGTCCTCAGCCGAGGACCAGACCACGCAGGAAATACACGGCCAACAACACGATCAACGGCGACGGATCGATCATCCCCATCGACGGCATCGCATTGCGGAGCGGGACCACGAGGGGGTCGGTGATCCGGAGCAGGAACCGTTGGACCTTCGCGATCGGACCGTCCGGCCGGAGCGGGAACCAGCTGAGGACCATCATCGCGATCAACGCCAACGCATACAGCGACAACAGATCCGCGACGACGACGTTGATCGGGCCCGGAGGACCGGCGGCGAACACGGTCAACGACCGGAGAAGTCCTGCTCCTGCATACGTCGACGTTCCTCGGCGGACACCTCGACGTTGGAGGGCGTCAGCAGGTACACGGAATTCGCGACCTTCTCCATCTGCCCGCCGACGCCGTAACACAACCCGCTCGCGAAATCGATCAGTCGACGCGCGAGGTCCCGATCCGCGTTCTGCAGGTTCATGATGACGGGCTGGTTGCCCTTGAACTTGTCCGCGAGTTCCTGCGCGTCCTCGAAGGAGACCGGGGTGAGCGCATGGGGCTTCGCGTTGGCGGCAATCGGAACCGGACGGACAACGGGCGACGGTCGCTCCGGGAGTGGCGCCGCGGTGATCTCGGATGCCTCGGCGGTCCGGATCGGGCGCACCGCGCCGATCGCGGAGGATTCGGTCCGCGTATCGCCGTGGGTGGCCGTCCCGCGATGGCTCTGCGCACGTGGCGGCGGACGCTCGTCGACCGGACGACGCGGCGCACCGGCGGGACGTCGGTCCGACCGGTCCATCGGTTCGTCGACGAACTGGTCGTCGTAGTCGTCGTATTCGTCCTCGGGAGCGAGCCCGAGGTGGTACATGGTCTTACGCCACAGTGTCGCCATCGGACCTCCTCGCAGAGAATCTACCGTCCCCGGACCGCCGTTCACGATCCAGGAGCCTCACCGGGATGAATTTCATGCCCGTCACGGCTCCAACCACACGAATGCCCCCTGGCGGCCGGCGTCGGCACGCGCACGGTGCGAATGGTGCACGGGGCTGCACGCGGTGCAGACCCCCGAGTCGACCACATCGGTGACCCCACACGACGCGAGCGATGCCCGCACCGCAGCCGACACGTCCAACGCCGGCGCTCCCCAAGATGTCCGACCGCTGACGTCCACGCCGAGTGCACGGTTCACCACGGCCAGATCGTCGGCACCGAACTCGTAGCAACGTGCCCGGATGCACGGACCGAGCCAGGCCGTGATCGGCGCATCGGTGATCGCCGTGACCGCGGCGACGGTCGCCGTGATCACCCCGGCGGCCAGGCCGCGCCAACCGGCATGGACCGCCGCCACCGCGTCGCGCGTGGTCAGGACCACCGGCGCACAATCCGCCGTGATCACACACAAGGCCGCCCCGGGGGCCGCGGTGACCAGGGCGTCAGCCTCGACCCCCGCACCTTCGCCAGGGGTTCCCACGACGACGACCTGGGAACCGTGGACCTGGGAGAGCCAGCTGACCGGATGGTCGGTGACCGCGCGGCGGCGCGCATCGAGGGCCGTCGCAGGCTCACCGAGCGCGAACGACCCGTCGGTCGCGTCGGTGAACCGGACGACCGGCTGCAACCTGACCCGCCCCGCGCTACTTGAGGAAGGACGGGACGTCGAAGTCGTCGTCGCCGTCATCGTCGCCGACGTCGACCGATGCGGGGAACAGGTCGTCGACCTGCACGACCTCGGCGCGTTCGGGAGCAGCCGTCGCAACCTCACCGTCGTCCCACCGATCGAATCCGGCAGCGATGACCGTGACACGGACCTCGTCGGCCAACTCGTCGTCGATGATGGCACCGAAGATGATGTTCGCATCGGGGTGCGCCACACCGTGGATGACCTCGGCAGCCTCGTTGACCTCGAACAGACCCAGATCGGAACCACCCGAGATCGACAACAGGATCCCGCGGGCCCCCTCGATCGACGCCTCGAGCAACGGAGACGAGATCGCATTGCGGGCCGCGTTGAGCGCACGGCTCTCGCCGGTGGCGTGCCCGATGCCCATGAGCGCGGAGCCCGCGTTCGACATGATCATCTTCACGTCGGCGAAGTCGGTGTTGATCAGACCCGGCGTGGTGATCAGGTCGGTGATCCCCTGCACACCTTGCAACAGCACCTCGTCGGCCATCTTGAACGCGTTCACCATCGACGTCTTGTCGTTGGAAACCGAGAGCAACCGATCGTTCGGGATGACGATCTGGGTGTCGACCTTCTCCTTGAGCAGCTGGATGCCGGCCTCGGCCTGCACGGCCCGGCGTCGACCCTCGAAGGTGAACGGACGCGTCACGACACCGATCGTCAACGCACCCATGTTCTTGGCGATCTCCGCGACGACCGGGGCACCCCCGGTGCCGGTGCCCCCACCCTTCCCGGCGGTGATGAACACCATGTCGGCGCCACGCAACACCTCCGCGATCTCCTCGGCGTTGGCCTCGGCCGCCTCGCGACCGACGTCGGGATCACTCCCGGCACCCAGACCGCGCGTGAGGTCCCGGCCGATGTCGAGTTTCACGTCGGCATCGCTCATCAACAGCGACTGTGCATCGGTGTTGACCGCGATGAACTCGACCCCTTTGAGGCCGGCGTCGATCATGCGGTTGACGGCATTGACGCCGCCGCCTCCGATTCCGACGACCTTGATCACCGCGAGATAGTTCTGCGGATTGCCGGTCATGTCTGACGTACCTCCAGGTGGGGGGCCCGACGAGGCGGGCGGAACGACTCGCAACACCCCGGTGGAACCGGATGTTGCGAGCACGGGAACGGATCCTCGATGGTCGGTCGTGAACCCGCGAAGGTGCACCGAGCCGGGCGGACGCTAGGCACAACCATACTCCGGGGTCAAGGTCGGGGCTGTGGGAACGGAAACATCGAGCGTGCACCCGCCGTGCAGGGTTCCGACATGCGCGAGCACGGCATCGAGCGACGCGAACTTCGCACCGAAATCGCCCACCTGACCGACCGTCACGACGGCATCGTCGTCGAGTTGCAGCGCGACCGACCCGTCACGGGTGAACCCGACCGAGGCGACCTTGCCGCGGTAACGATCGGGTAACGCGGCTGCCGTGTCCAACAACGGCCCGGCCGACGCGATCCGTAGACCGGGAGCGGCCGCGGACCGGTTCGCGAGGAGCGGGAGTGTCGCCATCCGAGCGACACCGGTCTCCAGGACCCGGCCGGTGTCGTCGACCGTCGCGAACCGGGAACCGGCCGCGACCTGGGCGACCGGTTCGCGATCGACGATCTCGACGAGAACCCGACCCGGCCACTCCCGCTTCACCGTCGCATGGGCGACCCACGGCAACGATTCGATCCGGTGCGACGCCCGACCCGGCACGACGTCGATCATCGCGACGCCCGGGGCGATACCGGCGGCCGCCACCTGGCGTGCGTCCACGTGCGCGGAACCATGCACCTCGACGTGGCGAACGGCGAACAACGGCGACTGCAACGCCGCCCAGGCGAGTCCCGCGACCAGCGCGAGCCCACCGAACGCGACCAGCCGCCGCAGGCGACGTCGGCCCCGACCACGCTGGATCTCGATCCGGCGCCGCCGCAGCCGCTCCGGGACGACCACACGGCCGTCGGGCGAACGCGTCGTCGAGGTCACGACGAATCCCCCGGACGCACAGGCACGGCTCCATTCTCACCTGCGGCACCGTTGCGATCGCGGACCCCGGCGAGCACCGACATCACCTCGTCACCGACCGTGGTGACATCGCCCGCACCGAGGGTCATGCACACGTCGCCCGAACGGAGTTCGGATGTCAGGAACCCCACGAGGGCGTCACGGCGAGGTAGATACACCACGCGTGTCCGCGGATGCGCGTCGAGCACCGCGTGGACGAGCAACTCGCCGGACACACCGGGGCGCGGTGCCTCGCCGGCGGCGTACACATCGGTCAGCACGACCACGTCCGCGTCCACAAACGCGTCGGCGAACGAAGACCACAGGGTGGCCGTGCGGCTGTATCGATGCGGCTGGAAGGTTGCGACGACCCGGCGGTATCCACCGGCGGCGGCTGTCGACAGCACGGCGGTCAGCTCCCCCGGAATGTGCGCGTAGTCGTCGACGAAGGTGATCCCGCCGATCGACCCCCGGAACTCGTAACGGCGTGCCACGCCGCCGAAACGACCCAGCGCCTCGACGACGGGTTCCCGGGGAACCCCGAGTTCACCGCACATCGCGAACGCGGCCGTTGCGTTCGCTGCGTTGTGGAGGCCCGGAAGCGGCAGCGCGATCGACTCCGTGGTCCCGTCCGGACACCGGATCGAGAAGTCGATCGACGAACGCGCCTCGACCACGTCGCAGATCCGATAGTCGGCACCTTCGGCCGTCCCGTAGGTGGTGCACGGAACCTCGGCCGCGAGCGCAGCGACCGCGGGCTGGTCCACACAAACGACCCGCGGTCCCGACGACCCGGCGAGGAACCGGGCGAAGGCATCGTGGAGTGCCGCGTCGGCGGCAAGCGGATCACTTCCGTAGTACTCCAGATGATCGGGCTCGAGGCTCGTCACGATGACCGCGCCGGCACCCAGCTCGAGGAACGTGCCGTCGGACTCGTCGGCTTCGACCACGAACAGTTCACCGTCGCCCCAACCGGCGCCGGTCCCGATCTCGTTCACGTCACCACCGATCACGAACGACGGGCGACGACCGGCTGCTCGAAGTGCCAGCGTCAGCATCGACGAGGTCGTCGTCTTGCCGTGGGTGCCGGCCACCGCCACGCTCTGGTGCATCCGCGCCAGCGCGCCGAGGATCTTCGAGCGGTGCAGAACGGCGATCCCCGCCTCGCGCGCCGCTCGGATCTCGGGATTCGACGCCGGGACCGCGGTCGAGGTCACCACGGCATCGACGCCCCGGACCGCTGAGGGATCGTGGCCGATCCGGACCTCGGCCCCGAGCGCTCGGACCCGTTGGACGGCTGCCGATTCCTTGATGTCACTGCCGGTGACGTGGTGTCCCATCCCGATCAACACGGCGGCGACGGCGTTCATCCCGGTGCCACCCACACCCACCACGTGAAGGCGCCGAGGTTCGGACAGGTCAATGTCCATCGACGACCTCCAGGATCAACCGGGCCGCGGCCTCCGCGGCGTCGGGTCGCGCCGCGTCCCGCATCGCATCCGCCATCGTCGCCCGCCGTTGCGCGTCGTCCACGATCGGACCGAGCACAGCGGCGAGTACCTCCGCAGTGCACTCGTCGTCGTCGACGAGGACCGCCCCGCCCGCGTCGACCAGATGCGCGGCATTGGCCCGTTGGTGATCGCGCGGGGCGATCGGCAGGGGCACCAGCACCGCCGGCACGCCGAGCGCCGCGAACTCGGCGACGCCACCACCGGATCGTGCGACCACGACATCGGCAGCCGCCAACGCGGTCTCCATCCGGTCTTCGTACTCGATCAGTTGATAGTCGAGGCCACCCGGAGCAGTTGCCGGTGGATCGGCCGTGAACGCCGCGAAGTCACGTCGTCCGACGACGTGACGAACCGCCACGTCGGATCGATCCGCCCACGCAGCCACGAGGCCTCGGATCGCACCGTTGACCCGCGCCGATCCCAGCGACCCGGTCGTCACGAGCACGACGACACGATCATCGCCAAGCCCCAACTCGCGCCGGGCATCACCGCGGGAACCGACGGGATCCGCATCTCGCCGTCGAGCTGCAGCCACGATCTCGGCACGCAACGGATTGCCCGTCACCTCGCTCCGCGGCAGATCGGTCCCGGGAAAGCTCACCGCGCTCCGACGGGCGAAGAACCGGAGCGCCCGGTTGACCGCGCCGGCCCGCGCATTCTGCTCACACAACACCAGCGGTCGGCGCCACAACGCGGCACCGACCCCACACCCGAAACTCGCGTAACCGCCGAGGACCACGACGACACGGGGGCGCAGCCGCCGAACGAGCCCGATCCCCATCACCGTGCCACGCACGAGCGAGATCATCGCGCGCACGTTCGCAAGGGTGAGTCGGCGTTGGATGCCCCGCCCGGGAAGCTCGTACAGAGTGTATCCCGCTGCGGTGACGAGCTCCCGTTCGACCCCGCGATCACCACCGGCGAAGACGATGTCGCGCTGATCCAGCCCTGTGTCGACGAGCGCCGCCGCGACCGCGAGCCCAGGGATCAGGTGACCGGCCGTCCCCCCACCGGCAACGAGCACCTTCGCCGGCGTTTCGACACCGCTCACTGTCGCGATCGCTCCGGTTTCGGATGGCGGGCGATGTTCAGGAGCAACCCGACCGCGCCGAGGGTCACGACCATCGACGTCCCACCGTAGGAGACGAACGGCAACGGAACCCCGGTGACCGGGACGATCCCGACGACCGCCCCGATGTTCACGAACGCCTGCGCGACGATCCACACCGTGACCCCGACGGCTACGGACGCTCCG
>JAFDWI010000339.1 GCA_018268545.1 Actinomycetota bacterium | reverse complement strand
GAGAAACCGAGCAGGCTCGAATCCTGGAGGGGTCCCCCGAGCGACAGGTCGATCGCGAGCAGCACGATGTTCGCGCTACACACCGCGACCAGCGGCCCCCACGGGCTACGCCCCCGATCGTGGATCACCCACGAGATCAGCGCGGACAGCGCCCAGAGCAAGGCCACGGTGCCGGTCCCGAACGACCCGAGGACCGGGAAGATCCGGATGACGAACGTCATCAGCGGCACGAGCGCGACGGTGACCACGCCAAAACGCAGCACACGACGCGCGAGCCGTGGGGTGCCGGTACGCACCAGGGCGATCGCCGCGAGCAGGTACAGCAGGATCTGGACCTGGATGAACGAGTGGAGGAACGTGCTGTAGGCCCGGTCACGGTCCACGGAGATCTTGTTCGAGCGACGGAACGCCGACAAGTCGGGCTTCGTCGTCGTGAACCGGATCGGCCGCCCGATCATCTTCGGGGGCACGGCGACACCGAGACTCGCGAGCACGGTCGGAGCGACGTTGGTGAGCGTCACGAGCCCGTCCTGCCCGGTCGACGGCGACAGCAGTTGGCCCTGGGTGACCCCGGCCCCCGACATGACGATGGGCACGAGTTCGGCTTGCGACGTCGGCGGGCTCATCGCGGTGACGATCAGCAGCGTGTCGGTGGGCAACCGGCGATCGATCGAGCCGATAACCCGGTCGGTCTCGGCGAGCGCCTGCTTACGCAACACGTCGGCCTGGTCTTTCCCCGCGCCGCCGGCATAAGCGGCTGCGCGGTCGGTGTCACCCGGGTCGATGACCGTAACCGCGGAAGTTGGGGCAACTTTGGCGAATTCGCGGGCGATCGCCGAAACGTCGGCGTTCATCCCGAACGGCCGTCGGGGATCCCGATGGGTCAATGACGGTGCGACCGACCCCGCATCGATCGCACCCGCTGTCGACGTCACCGCGAACGCGGCCGGCGCGCTCGTCGATCGCAGCCCGGAGTCATCCACGGTGTCGGAGTTCGCGACGACGGCGGTCGTCAGCCCGGCTGCGTGCAGTGCATCGCCGAGCGCACCCGGCTGGGAATTCTCGAGCTTGCCCGAGGATCGGAGCACCGCGGGCATCGACGCGACGATCAGCGCGCCCGACGGGCGGGCGCCGGATCGCCGCTCGAGCACGTCGATCGCCGGGCTCCCCTCGATCCGCTCGTCGCGACCCGCGACCTGTGTGACCCCCGGGCCGGTCACCTGTGCCGACGCACCGAGCGTCGCGTACTCCGAAGAACTCTGCGTACCACCACCGGTCTGGATCGTCATCTTCGCGACCGACCCACCCGCCATCAGGCGATCGAGGTTCGGCATCTCACCGTTGCCGAGGTCGCCGAGCCCGAGATGGGGAACACCGATGATCACGACGTGTCTCGCCCGTCGCGTGAGCGGAGTCGACGCGACGGTGTTCGCATGACTGCCCACGAACGACAGCGCAAGGAATGCGAACACGAGCGCGACCAGACCGATGCGACGGACGACCCTGGGGACGAGCCGCGGCCACAATGCCTCGAACACGTCACGTCCTTGGCGCCCCCGGTGCGCGAACCCGGCGACACTACGACCGGTGTGGAGATGCTCCATCGGAACTTCGATCTCGACGACGCGCGCGCCGGCGCGCGCGGCGTCGATCGTCATCGCTACCTCGAGCCCGAACCGGGCGACGCCGTCCATGCCGCGAAGGAAGTCGCCACGAACCACCCGCTGGCCCGACAGGGGCGCCTTCGCGTCGAACCCGCTCCCGCGCTGCACGCCCCAGTGCGCGAACCTCCGAACCAACCCGAAGCCACCACGCGTGCCCGCCGACGGGAGCACCCCGATCGCCAGGTCGGCTTCGCCGGCGAGCACCGGTGTGAGCAACGCGGCCACCTGAGCGGCGTCGTCGCGCACATCCGCGTCGACGAGCACGTAGATGTCCGCGTCGGGTTCGGCGGCGACACCGGTAGCGACCGCGCCCGCCTTGCCCCGATTCGCTCCCAGACGCAACACGGCCGCGCCGGCCGAGCGAGCGACGGCGGTCGTGTCGTCGGTCGAACCGTCGTCGACGACGAGGATCCGATCGATCGTCCGAACCGTGCGCAACGACGCGATCGTCGACCCGATCGAATCCGCCCGATCCTTCGCGGGAACGATCGCGACGACGGTCATGGAGCCACCAACATCGGGGACGAGGGTGTGCGGGGTGCTTCGCCGCTCCGATGCATCTCACGGAGCGCGAGGAGAATGAGGAGCGGGCCGAGATAGACGAACACGAGCGCGGTCACCACGATCCCCGAGTCGTTCAGCAACCAACCGACGAGCCCGACCATGAGCATCGACGTGACCCCGATGCGCACCGGGGAACCAGCGGGGAGCAGCCGGGTCATGCCGTGTTCGACGACGATGACGTACAACCCGTAGACCGCCGCGACCGGGATGACCCACGTCCACAGCGACTGCCCGAGCGCGGCGGTGTTGGCCGCCCACTTTTCGGCGATCGTCTGCATGAACTCATGGCTGTGACCGATACCGATCCCGACGAAGAATCGGCTCACGTGACTGCGCTGGTCCGGTCTTCGGATCAGGTCCGACCCGATAGCGATGCCGAGCGCCACCCCTGCGGCGGCGACCGCGGCGACCACGTAGGTCCAGCGGACCTTGCGGCCCGACAATGCCCACATCGTGATCCCGAGGATCGGGACGAGGGTGAGGATCCCGCCCACGTCCGCGCCCATCCACGGCGCGCCATCGACGATGATCGTGACCGTGAGCAACGCGATTGCGGCCCAGAGGCCCGTCCGTGCACCGTCGCGCCCGACCCCCCGATCGACCGCGATCGTCGCGGCGACCACTGCACACGCAGCCAGAATCGCGAAGACCGAATTGTTGATCCCGAAGTACCGGCTCGCGGTGTCGGGCGTGTACCCGAAGTAGCTGCCGAACAACAGTCGGGCTCCGGAAGCGAGATCGACGGCGATCACCGTCACCGTCGCGCACGCGATCGCGAACAGCGCCACGAGCGGTGTGCGGGCAAGCTTCCAGGTGATGGTCCCGATCGCGACCGCGATCACCCAGACGATGGCGAAGGTCGCGAACCCGAGGGAACTCAATGCCACCGACATCCGCACCAGGAAGGTCGCGAGCGGCCACGACGCGAAGATCAGCGTCCCCAACTCGAACGCCTTGGAGAGTCGCCGCCCGGGTCGACCCAACCCGATGAACACGAGCGCACCCACGAACAACGCCGATTGCAAGATGATCGACGAGAGCATCATCGGTTTCGTGATCGCCGCGTGCGTCGCGAACATTCGGTCGTAGCGGCGGCTCGCGGACCACGAGAACGAACCCGGCGTTTCGCGGACCGCGCTGCCCGGAAGCGGCTCCGGGCTCGGCACGCCGAGCGACGTGAGGATGGTCGGTGTCAGATCGGTGAGGGTCGACATCCCGGCACGGTGGGTCGCCGGCGAGTCGATACGGCCCGGCACGATCCCCGACCCGGCGATGACGAACGGGGTGAGCGCCCAGGACGAGTCGCCCGGTGTCACGCCGAACACGATGATGCGGGTACCCGCGGGCACCCGATGCACGAGATCCCCGAGCAGATCGTCGGTCACGCGCAATGCCCGCGTCCTGCTCGCATCTGCGCTCGCCTTGGACTGAAACGGGATGTACGACTCGGCACGCAGCGTCTCACCCGGGTCGGCGACGACCAGATCCGACTTGTGGAACTGGGCCAGGACAGCGCGCGTGAACCGATCGGGGTCGACCGCCAGGCCGAAAGGCGCCTCTGGGGCCGCCTCGGTGAGTGCCGCGGTCGTGTCACCCGTGGCG
>JAFDWI010000338.1 GCA_018268545.1 Actinomycetota bacterium | reverse complement strand
GCGAAGAACGTAACCGGTGATGTTGCGTCGCAGATCGACCACCAGCGTTCGAGCGCGGTCCGCTCGGCGACGTTGTACCTGTTCGCCGGTGGTCTCGTGATCGTGGCGGCGATCGCCGCGGCGATCTGGATCTCCCGCTCGATCACCGGCCGTCTCGTCAAACTGACCGGCGCCGCCGATCGACTTTCCCACGAACAGCTCCCGCGCCTGGTCGACTCGCTGAAGAACCCGGCCGAAGACGATGTCGGGTACCTGACGTCGTCGTTCGCGGAGATCGAGGTGACCGGATCCGATGAGATCGGGCAGCTCGCGGGCGCGTTCAACCGGATCCAATCCGTGGCGGTCAGCGTGGCGACCGAACAGGCCCAACTGCTGCGCAAGGGCATCGGCGACATGTTCGTCAACCTCGCACGGCGCAACCAGGGGCTCCTCGACCGCCAGATCGAGTTCATCGATCAACTCGAGTCTGCCGAAGAAGACCCCGATCAGCTCGAGAACCTCTTCCGGCTCGACCACCTCGCCACCCGGATGCGTCGGAACGCCGAGTCGCTCCTGGTGCTCGCCGGCGCCGAACCGAGCCGCCGCCGTGGCAAGCCCGTACCGTTGGCCGACGTCGTGCGCGCCGCGGTCGGTGAGGTCGAGGACTTCGCCCGTGTCGACATGCTCCAGTTCGACGAAGTCCTCGTCGCCTCGAATGCCGCACTCGACATCGCACATCTGTTGTCCGAGCTGATGGAGAACGCGACGAACTTCTCACCACCCGACACGCGGGTCGAGGTCGTGGGCCATCGGACCAAGGCCGAGGGGTACGTCATCTCGGTGACCGACCACGGCATCGGCATCGCGCCAGAGGCGTTGGCCGAGGCGAACGACCTGCTGGCCCGCCCACCGCTCGTGGGCCTCGCGCTGTCCCGCTCACTCGGTTACATCGTGATCGGACGTCTGGCGGCTCGTTTCGGGATCGCCGTCCGTCTGATGCCGTCGCCTTCGAGTGGCACCACGGCGATGGTGTCGTTGCCACCCTCACTGATCACGGATCAGCCACGGACGCCGACGGAACCCGCCGCGATCAACACCCGCGAACGGACCGACATCCCACCGGCGAGCGAGGATCCGTCCGCCCTCGCCGAAGGAACGGACCGCCGTCCACCGGCGCGTCGCCGGTCCCCGGCGGCGACCGGGCCCCAGGCACTGCCGACCCGAGGTGAGGGCAAGGCGACCACGGGGCCCTCCGCGATGCCGCGGAGAACAGCGGTCAAGGCCGTTCCCGACTCACCCACAGCGGCGCCCACGAAAACCCGGACGCCGGCAGCCAAATCCGAGGCGCCGGTCGCCGCCGGTGCCGATTCGACCACGACCGAGGCCGGGTCGGCGCCGTCGACGGACGCCGGGCTGACCAAACGTGTACCTCGGCGAGCGGGCGGCCAACGCGCGGTTCCCGGTGGTGATGGCTCACGTTCTGCGACACAGAACCGACGGTCACCGGAGGAAGTACGCTCGATGCTCTCGAACTATCGCAGTGGCATGCAAAAGGGACGCACCGACGACAGTCCCACGAAACCGGAGGATGACCGGAAATGATGGAACTTTCGAGTGAAGCTCGCAACATCAACTGGTTGGTGGCGAACTTCGTCGATCGAGTCGCCGGGGTCCAGGACGCTGTCGTGGTGTCCTCCGATGGGCTACCCATGGCGGTTTCGGTCGGGATGGATCGCGACGGTGCCGACCGCTTCGCGGCCGTCGCATCGGGGTTGATCGGTCTGGCGTACGGTGCTGCAGGACGCTTCGGCGGTGGCGCGGTGACCCAGGTCATCATCGAGATGGAGAACGCCTTCCTGTTCGTGACCGGGATCAGTGACGGTTCGTCGCTGACCGTCCTCGCCGATGCGAGTTGCGACGTCGGCCTGGTCGGCTACGAGATGGCGGTCCTGGTCGAGCGCTGCGGATCGGTCCTCACTCCGGAGCTCCGTGCCGAACTGCAAGGGTCCCTTCCGCAATGAGCCCTCCCGAGGAGCGCGGTACCGGGCGACTTCGAGTCCGGCCCTATGCGATCACCGGCGGTCGGACGCGCTCGAGCACGGACATTCCGCTTGAGACGATCATCCTCACGACCGATAAGGGTGAATCGCTGGCCGAACGTTTGACGATGGAGCGATCCAAGATCGTCGAAATGTGCCGCAATCCCCTGTCCGTTGCCGAGATCTCGGCCTACCTCCACGTACCACTCGGCGTGGCACGTGTCCTCGTCGGCGACATGACCGAAGAAGGTCTCGTCGACTTCAACCGTCCACGACCAGCTGGGGATCGTCCAGATCTGAAACTCCTCGAAAGGGTGCTCGATGGCCTCCAAGCCCTCTGACAAAACCGGAAACAACTCGGGCGGCCGCGGCGCGCCGATGCCGGTCAAGATCGTCGTTGCCGGTGGCTTCGCTGTCGGCAAGACGACCTTCGTCGGATCCATCTCCGAGATCGATCCACTGACCACCGAAGCGGCGATGACCCGCGTCGCCGAGGATGTCGACCAGATCGGCAGCGCGAACCAGAAGACGACGACCACGGTGGCGATGGACTTCGGACGTATCGGCCTGGGTTCGGACCTCGTGCTCTACCTGTTCGGAACGCCGGGGCAGGATCGGTTCTGGTTCATGTGGGACGACCTCGTCCGGGGCGCGATCGGCGCGGTGGTGATGGTCGACACGCGCAAACTTGAAGAGTGCTTCCCGGCCATCGACTACTTCGAAGAGCACGAGGTTCCCTTCGTGGTGGGCGTCAACTGCTTCGAGGGCAAGGTCGCATACGACCCGAACGACATCCGAGATGCCGTGGCCGTGTCGCAGGACACGCCCGTTCTGTTGTGCGACGCGCGAGAGCGCGCCTCCACCAAGATGGTCCTGCTGGAGTTGGTGCAACATGCACTGGCCCGGGCAACCGCCTCGGTTGGCTGACCCTCGACAACGGTTCGAGATTCAGGCGGCCTCCGGCACGACGGAACGGCTCCGCGCCATGCCCGGGATGGGACCGAACAACCACTAGGGTCGTTGTCCCGTGTCGGGACTCACCCGACCAGCAATCCCGTCTCCGGAGTGTGCCTTGACGACGTCCGCCATTGATTTCGACAGCGCATGGGCGTCGGTCGCCGACGTCGATGGATGGATGTCGCATGACCAGGCGCAACGACTGTGGGATCGCGCCTGCGAGCTTCCCGACGGCGGACGCATCGTCGAGATCGGGAGCTTCCGTGGACGGTCGATGACGATCCTGGCATCTGGGGCACCGAATGCCGGCGAGATCGTCGCGATCGACCCGCACATCGGCACCGACCGCGGACCCCAGGAGATCACGACGACCGCCGAGCTCGGCCAGGACGACAACGAGGTCTTCAATGCGAATCTGACCAGGGCCGGGGTTCGTGACCGGGTCCGACATGTCCGGAAGTTGTCCGCCGAGGCGCTCGAGGATGTCGAGGGTCCGATCGACCTGTTGTACATCGACGGCGCACATCGCTACGCGCCCGCTCGAGCCGACATGTTCGACTGGGGGAGCAGGGTCTCCGACGGCGGCGTGCTCCTCGTCCACGATTCGTGGAGTTCGATCGGGGTGACCGGAGCGTTGCTCCGTTCGTACCTGCTGTCGGACGAATGGGTCTACGTCGGACGGTCGCGATCGCTGGCAGAGTACCGGCGCGGCCCCACCACCTCTTCCGAGCGGCGTCGGAGCACCGTTCGGCAACTCGGCGAGCTCGGCTGGTTCGCCCGGAACGTCCTCATCAAGGTGCTCTTGACGCTTCGTCTGGGCCGCGTGACCCGTTGGATCGGTCACGACGGTGAAACGTGGCCGTACTGACGGTGAAAGGAAGTTCGCGTGGCAGCTGAAGACGACGTCGTTCGTACCCTTGTCGTGGTCCCGACCTACGTCGAGGCGCCGAACATCGAACTCTTTCTCGACACGGTCCGCAAGGTCGTCCCCGAGGCCGACATCCTCGTGGTCGACGACAGTTCACCGGACGGAACAGCCGATCTCGCGCAGCGCAAGGCCGACGAACTGGGCCGGATCGAGGTCATGCGTCGCCCCGTGAAGGACGGTCTCGGCAATGCTTATCGGGCCGGCTTCGGCCATGGCCTGGACCAGGGTTACACGCGTCTGGTGCAACTCGACGTCGACTTCTCCCATGACCCGGCGATGATCCCGGCGCTCCTGGCCCGGCTCGACGACGGCGCGGGCGTGGCGATCGGGTCGCGCTATGTCGTCGGCGGGAGTACGCCGAACTGGCCGCTCCACCGCCAGCTCCTCTCGAAGTGGGGGAACGCGTACGCCACATGGCTGCTCGGCTTGAAGATCCACGACGCGACGGCGGGGTTCCGCGCGTACCGGGCCGACGTGCTCGAGACGATCGACTTTCGCGGCACGATCGCGAATGGTTACGCGTTTCAGATGGAGATCGCGTACCGCCTCGCCGGTTGGGGTGGCCGGATCGACGAAGTCCCGATCGCGTTCACCGACCGGGTACGGGGCGAATCCAAGATGTCGAGCCGGATCATGGCCGAATCGATGTTGCTCGTCACCAGGTGGGGTGTTCGAGACCGCTTCCGGTCCTTGACGAAGCGGTCCACCGCGTCGGACTGAGCGGCTCGCCGGACCTGACGAGCCACTGCCGATGACCGGTCAGTCCGAGGTGATGCGGCCGTGCGCCTCGAGTGTGTCGCGTGCGATCACGGGCGCGTCACGGCCTGTGCCGTGGCTTCCCGGTGGCCTCGGCTCCAGCGCGGTGGGCCGCGACGCCGATTCTTCGTGGTATTCCTCTTCGACGTTGACTTCCCAGACGTCGTGATGTGATCCGGTCATGATGTTCTCGACGGTCAACATCGCCGTGAACATCGAGTGATCCTGGTTGTTGTAGCGGAACATGCCGTTGCGCCCGACCGGGTACACGTTCTCGGCGTGTTCGGTCAACCAGCCTCGTAATACGTCCACGTTCGCACGGTAACGGTCGTCGTAGATCGGATACGCCTTTGCCTGACGAACGACGTAGCCCTCTCGGATCTCGGCGATGTGGGCCAGACCGAGTTGCTCGAGTTCCTGTTTGGCTCGCTGGACCAGGTCCTCGTCGGCCATGTTCCACTCGTCGTCACCTTCCCACACGGTGTACTCGAGCCCCAGGGTGTTGAACCCTTGCTTGACCATGTAGGGCGACCACGAGCCGAAGTTCTGGATGCGCATCGTGCGGACGGCCGGGTCATGGATGTAGATCCAGTTGTCGTCGAAATCGACGCTCGTCTCGGGTAGTACGAGCGCGACGATCAGATAGTCCCGATAGCGGAGATCCGCGGCGGCGGCCTTCACATCGTCGGGCACCGGGGGGTCCATCGCTTCGAGCAGGTGGGACATCGGCATCGACGAGATCACCTCGGTGCAGGGGTACTCGGTCGTCGTCCCGTCAGGTCTGGTTCCGGTGACCGAGACCGCCCGGCCGTGCTCGTGGCCGACCCGGGTGACGGTGACGTCCGTGGCCACCGAGGACCCCTTGGCCACGACCGTGTCGCGGCACACCTCCCACATCATCCCGGGCCCGTACTTGGGGTACTGGAACTCCTCGATGAGCGAGGTGATCTCCTTCTGGTTCCGCTTCGGGAGCAACGCGTTGACGATCGCGTTGCCCAGCGACAGGCCCTTGACCCGTTGGGCGGCCCAGTCCGCGGGCATGTCCGATACCGGCACACCCCAGAGCTTTTCCGTGTAGGTCTTGAAAAACGTCCGGTACAGGCGCCAACCGAATCGGGCGACCAACCAGCCCTCGTAGTTCGTCTGGTCCTTCGGTGGCCGGATACGAGCGGCAACATAGGAGGCGACGCATCGGATCGCTTCGACGGGTCCCAGATTCACCAGCGCGTTGCTCGCCTTGATCGGGTAGTCGAAGTACTTGCCCTTGTAGAAGATGCGGCTCTTTCGCGGTCGCATGAGAAAATCTTCTTCGGGAAGGATCTCGTGCCACAGGTCGTCGACCTGTTTGACCTTGGTGAAGAACCGATGGCCGCCGATGTCGAAGCGCCAACCGTCCCGTTGTGCGGTACGAGAGAT
>JAFDWI010000337.1 GCA_018268545.1 Actinomycetota bacterium | reverse complement strand
CGACGATTCGATCGACACGACCCAGTCGGCGAGGATCCGGTGCAGGTGTTCGTCGGATCCGCGCCGCGCAAAGGGCAGCTCGGGGACGGCGTACACCGATGTGCCACCGGGTCCGCGCACCTTGATCGCACCGATGTCGTCGAGGTCACGGGACACCGTTGCCTGCGTCGCGGCGATCCCGTCGTTCGCGAGCAGCTCGACCAGCTCGGTCTGGCGTTCGATCGCGTGCGCGCCGAGCAACTCGATGATCCGGTGCTGACGTCGGGTCTTGGAGACGGCCATCGCTTCACGAAGCCTTGTCGATCAACCACCAGATCGCCGCCCTGGCGGCGTGCATCCGGTTCGCGGCCTGCACCCAGATCCGACTGCGCGCGCCTTCGAGCGCGGCCGCGGTGACCTCCTCACCGCGATGCGCGGGAAGACAGTGCAACAGGATCACCCCGGACGCGGCCTGATCGAGGAGCGTGTCGTCGACGGTGAACCCCTCGAAGTCCCGACGCCGCTGCTCGGCCTGGGCTTCTTGGCCCATCGAGGTCCACGTGTCGGTGTAGACGACGTCCGCGCCCGCCACGGCGGCCTCGGGACGATCGTGTACGGCGACGTCGATCCCTGATGCGGCGATCCGGTCGAGCATCACCTGCGGGACCGGGTGCGATGCGGGCGCAGCGACCCGGATGTGCGCGCCCGACATCCCCGCGGCGAGCGCAAGGGAACGGAACACGTTGTTCGGATCGCCGACGTAGGTGATCACGCGCCCGTCGAGCGAACCGAACTCGGCTTCGATCGTGAGCAGATCCGCGATCGCCTGCAACGGGTGTGCCTCGTCGGACAACAGGTTGACGACGGGCACCGAGCCGGCCGCGGCGAGGCGTTCGACCTTGTGATGCTCGAAGACCCGGGCCCCGATCGCGGCGTGGTAGGCGCTGAGGGTGCGGGCGACGTCCTCGGCCGATTCACGCGTGTCGATGCCGACCTCGGCGCCCTGCACGGTGACCGGGTGCCCACCGAGTTGCACGACCGCCATCTCGGTGGAGTGGCGGGTGCGGGTGGACGGCTTCTCGAAAACGAGCCCGACACCACGACCGCGGAGCACCCCTTCGGCGGGCTTCTTCGCACGATCCAGCACGTCGCGCAGTTCATCGGCGTCGAGGTCGTCGATCTCGAGCAGGTGCCGCATCATGCACTCCGGGCTGTGAAGGTGGCGAGCACGCCGTCGAGAATGCCGACCGCTTCGTCGATCTCGTCGTCGGTGACGAGCAGGCTCGGCGCGAACCGCAACGTCGTGGGGCGCACGGCGTTCACGATGAGTCCGGCACCCAACGCCGACCGGTACACCTGGGCTGCATCGACCCCATCGGCGAGTTCCGCAGCGAGCAACAGGCCGTCACCGCGCACCGACGCGACACCTTCGAGTGCTTCGAGCCGGCTCCGGAGACGATCGCCGGCGCGGCGTGCCTTCGCAGGGACATCGAGGCGGATCATCTCTTGGAGCGTCGTGCGCGCGGCCACGGCCGCGAGCGGCTGGCCGCCGAAGGTGGTGCCGTGGTCGCCCGGCCGGTACGCGTCGGCAACTTCGGCCCGCGCCCAGCACGCACCCACGGGAAACCCGTTGCCGAGTGCCTTGGCGACGGTGACCACATCGGCACGGATCCCGTGGTGATCGAGTCCGAACCATTCGCCCGTCCGACCGAGACCGGTCTGGATCTCATCGGCGATCAACAGCAGACCGCGCTCATCGCACAGCGCCCGCACCGATCGGAAGTAATCCCGATCGGCCTCGTTGACCCCACCCTCGCCTTGGATCGGTTCGAGGAAGACGGCGGCGACCGATGGGTCGATCGACGCTTCGAGCGCGTCGATGTCGCTCCAGGCGACGTGACGGAACCCTTCGGGCAGCGGCTGGAACGCTTCGTGCTTCTCGGGCTGCCCGGTTGCGTGGAGTGTGGCCAAGGTGCGGCCGTGGAAAGACCCGTACGCGCTGACGACGACGTGGCGACCCCGGCCACCCCATCGGCGCGCGAGCTTGAGTGCACATTCATTTGCTTCGGCGCCCGAGTTGGTGAAGAACACCCGTCCGCCACCGCCCAGGATGCCGTCGAGGAGCCGGGCGGCTTCCTCGTGGTGTTCGTTGCCGAAGTAGTTCGAGACGTGGACGAGCTTGTGTGCCTGCTCAGCGATCGCGTCGGCGACCGGCGGGTAGGAGTGGCCGAGCGCGGTCACCGCGATGCCACCGAGGAAATCGAGGTACCGCTTGCCTTCGGTGTCGAACAGCTCGACACCCGAACCATGCACGAACGTCACCGCGGTCGGGCCGAAGGTGGTCATGAGCGGGCCACCGGGTTCAAAGGCCATCGGCGTTCCTTTCTTCCGCGGAGATCATCGTGCCGATGCCGGTGTCGGTGAACAGTTCGAGGAGCAGCGCGTGGGGTGCGCGGCCGTCGAGGATGTGGACGCTGGGCACACCGCCGGTGACGGCACCACAACAGGCGTCGAGTTTGGGGATCATCCCGCCGGTGAGTGTTCCGGATTCGACCATGCGCTCGATGTCGGCGACGGTCGCCGACGAGATCAGCGACGCGGGGTCGTCGACGTCGGCGAGCAGTCCGGGAACGTCGGTGAGGTACACGAGCTTCGTCGCCCCCACGGCGACCGCGTCGGCATTGATGTTGTAGGCCTGCCCGTCGGCACCAGCCCCAATCGTGGAGACCACCGGGATCAGATCCTCGGCGAGCAACCCGTTGAGCAGCGACGGGTTGACCGCAGCGACGTCGCCGACGAAGCCGAGCGCCGGGTCACGGGGTTCGGCCGAGATGAGCCCGGCGTCCTCCCCGGCGACGCCGACCGCCACGGCACCGTGCAGGTTGAGGGCAGCGACGAGCTCCCGGTTCACCTTGCCCACCAGCACCATTCGTGCGACGTCGAGCGTCTCGGCGTCGGTGACGCGCAGTCCGTCACGGAAGGTCGTGGTGAGACCCAGCCGGGCACTGATCTCGCCGATCTGGGGGCCGCCGCCGTGCACGAGCACGGGCCGCAACCCCACGGCGCGCATCAGCACGAGGTCGGCGGCGAGCCCGGCGACGATCTCGTCGGATTCCATGGCGTTCCCACCGAACTTCACGACCACGATCGCGTCACGGAAACGCTGGATGTAGGGCAGTGCCTCGATGAGCACCGCGGCGCGGTCGATCGG
>JAFDWI010000336.1 GCA_018268545.1 Actinomycetota bacterium | reverse complement strand
TAGACCTCGGCGCCCCCCACCACGATCCGGCGTACGCTCGAGAGTTCGACACCCTGCTCGTTGCACCACGTCGACAGATTCGTCAGGATCGCCGGGGATCCGAAGAACGAGCGGACCCGATGGCGACGGATCGTGTCGGCGATCTTCGCCGGATCGGCCGAACCGGGGCCTTTCGTGGCGAAGTTCATCGGTGGGATCACGACCGTTCCGCCGTGGAACAACCCGATGATCCAGAAGATCGGGAAGGTCGGCATGTCGATCACGTCGCCGTGGTCGGCGAGCTTCCAGGTGGCGGAGACCCCGTCGATCATCGCGGTGATGTTGCGATGCGTCATCACCGTCGGCTTGGGGCTGCCCGTACTTCCCGTCGTGAAGGCGATCACACACGGATCGTCGATCGAGACATCGGCTCGCCGGGGTTCATCATGTAGCGGGCGTTCCAGCGATTTCAGGGTCGGTCGGCCCGGATACCACGACGGTCCGACCACGATCGACTTGCGTACCGTGGGGCGCCCCCAGCCGAACAGGTCGCGCCCCCCCTGGGCTTCGATCGTCCCCAGGAAGAACTCGGGTCCGACCCGGGCGATCGACCGGCCGACGCTCCGCAGACCGTGCGAATGGGGTTCGATCCCCACCATCACTGCGCCGATCCGCCACAACGCGAGTGCGGTGACGAGCGCATCCTCACACGGAGGGATCATGAACTGGCACAGGCTTCCTTCGTGGATCCCGAACTCGCGCAACCCGACCGCCACGGACTCGGCGCGGCGGCTCAATGTCGCGTACGTCGTGGTCGTGGTCGGACCCCGCCCGAAGATGCCACGATGATCGTGGACGAGCGCGAGGCGATCCGGGTCGTCGCGGGCGATGTCGCGGACGCGATCGGGAAGATCCATGACGCGACCGGTGATCTGGACGCGCGCCGCGGTCTCGGTCACGGGGTGGGCTCCACGGTCCGGTTCGCATCGATCAGGTCTTCGATGAGTCCGGTCACCACACCGGGGTCCTCGAGCATGGGCAGGTGGCCCGTCCCGGCGATGGTCGAGACCCGTGCGGCGTGGAGGTGCTCGGCAAGCCCCGATGCTTTGTCACGGGACAACACCCGGTTCTTCTCGCCCCAGGCGATCCAGATCGGCACCGTGTCGGGCACATCGGCGGTGTCGAGGTCGCCGTAGGCATCCATGTCGTCGAGCACGTCGAGGAGTGCGGGCATCTGGTCGCTGCGGAACTGGCAGGCGAGGAGTTCGGGATCGTGGTGCAGCCCCTTCGCGACGCCTTTCGGACCGAGTTGGAAGCGGAGGGTGGGTGAACCCGCGAACTTCGGGACCGGAAGACGGCGGGAAACCTTGCGGAACACCCGTGTCGGGCCCGCTGCGACGTGTTTCATCCGGTGGGTGAAGCCGATATCGCCGCCGCCGAAGCTCGCGGCGGTGAGCGGATTGACCGCCAGCACGGCGGTCACCAGGTCGGGGTGCGCCCGGGCGAGACGGACCGAGATGTTGGAACCCATGCAGTTGCCGACCAGCGTGACCGGTCCGATGCCGAGGTCACCGATCAGCGAGGCGATGAGTTCGACCATCGCATCCAGGGTGGTTGCGGGTTCGGGGAGCGGCGACGCTCCGAAGCCGGGAAGATCCACCGCCACGACCCGATGCGTCTCGGACAGGTGCGCGAGTTGTTCGCGCCAGATCGTCGATGATGTGCCGCCGTTGTGGAGGAACACGATCGCCGGTCCGGCGCCTTCGTCGCGATACGCGATCGTGAGCCCGTCGTGGGTGAAGGTTTGCATGTTCGCTCCATCTCTCGGCGAGTCGGCAGCACCGGTTGTAAACACAATCGTACACTACTACCCCGCTCACCCCCCAACTTCGGCCAACGAGGCGCGCCAAACGACCCTGTTTGGCCGAAGTTCGCATGGGGTGGGGTCACGAGGCGGTGCGGTGGGCGAGGACCTGGCGCAGTTCTGCTGCGACGCGGGCAGGTTCTTCGGTCAACTGCCACCAGTCGACCCGGATCACCATCCACCCTCGGGCCGACATTTTCAGGTCACGTCGACGGTCCCGCATCGCCACGGACCGCTGGTCATGAAACTTTGTCCCGTCGGCTTCGACGATCAACTTTGCGTCGGCGAAGTAGAAGTCGATCCGCCCCAGCCACTCGCCATTCGAGCCGACCTCGACTTGGCGGCGTGCGCTCGGCAGCCCGAAGCGTCCCAACAGTTCGACGAACCGGTCTTCGAGTTGGCTCTCGGTCGCCACGAACCCCTCACCCCGCGCTTCGAGCAACGCCCGCATCACCGTCGTCCCGCCACGTCCCCGGCCCGCCAAGACGCGGTGCACATGCCGCATCGATGCCACCGACACCCGACCCGCCACGATCGCATCGTCGAGCAGGCGCGCAACCCGCGCCTCGGTCATGGTCGGGAGGTTGCGGCGGCGCCGCCTCGGTGACACCAATGCCGCGAGGTCGAACAGTGTGCGCTCATAGGTCGTGACCGGAAACCCGCGCACCACCGTGACGTGCGCCGCGGGTAACAACTTGGTCCGTCGGGCCCGCCCCGGTTTGTCGCCCGGGACCGTCACCTCGGGTTGCACGATGTCGATCGGCCCATAGCCACCGCGACCCACATGCAACACGATCGCGGTACGCAACCCGACCACCGCACCCGGCCCAGACGTGAGCAGGCGCAACCACAACTGTTGCTCCCACGTGTTCGGCGAACCTTCGACGATGAACACGCCCGGTTCGATCCGTCGCCACCGGCCGCTGTCAACACGCGACCGGACATTGGCTTTCGTGAGACCGTCGATTTGTCGGGCGCGGAACACCCCGTGTTGCTTCGCTGCCCATTCGCCCACGATCCGGTCGATGTCGCTCATGGGTGACAACTAGCCGCCTGCGACCGCGCCCAAACCTCCCGCGCCCGCCTCCCCCGCCCAAACTTCGGCCGAGCGGGCGCGTAGAACGACCCTG
>JAFDWI010000335.1 GCA_018268545.1 Actinomycetota bacterium | reverse complement strand
CGCCCGCGGGGATCCGACCGATGACCGCTTCGGTCGTCGCATCGATCACCTCGATGCTCTCGGTTCCGACAGGGTCCACCCACGCCCCGTCGATGTACAACCGGTCGAAATCCTGCGGTGTTAGCATCTGTTTCCCCTGATCGGAATCCGGCTGTCGATCGATCGCCGGCCAGGTTCATCGTACGGGCTCTGAACCAACCGCGTATCCGACAGGAGCCACCAATCGTGACGGGTGACCACGAGGCCGAGGCGCTCTCGACGGAGATCGAATCGATGCGCGCCGAACGCGACCGTTTGGCCGCCGAGATCGATCGGCGACGCCGCGGTGGGCGTCCACGCCGGATCCTCGCCGGGTTCCTCGCGGTGCTCACGTGCGTTTCGATGTTCGGCACGACACTGGCGTACTGGGCCAACCGGAACTTCCTCGACAACGACGTCTGGGTCGAACGAACGGGTCCCACCATCGAGAACCCGGCGGTCCAGACCGCGATGTCGACGGTCCTGACCGAGCAGGTCATGACGTTGGCGGACCCGAAGTCACTGCTCGAATCCGCGCTCCCGACCCGGGCCAGGGTGCTCGCGGTGCCCTTGAGCGGGGCGATCGAGAACTTCGTCCACGAGCGGGTCACGACCTTCGTCGCATCGGCTCGGTTCCACCAGATGTGGGTGGCGCTGATGAACGACGCCCATCGAGCTGCGGTCGCGTCGCTCAGGGGCCGGTCCGGCACCTACATCGACACGGCAAACGGCACCGTCACGATCGACCTCGTCCCGGTCATCGACGCGATCCTCGCCCAGATCACGTCGGTCAGCCCGGAGATCTTCGGTCGTCACGTGACCCTTCCGAAGGTGACCATCGAGGACCTTCCTGCCGCGGCGCGCCGCAAACTCTCCGCGGCGCTCGGCGTCGACCTCAGCGACGACTACGGCACGCTCACCGTGTACAACTCGAAGTCGCTGAGCACCCTGCAGACGGCGATCCGGGTCTTCGACCGGCTGCTCCCGCTGATGATCGGCCTGACGATCGGGCTCGCGGTCGCGACATTGGCGGTGTCCAGGCAACGCCGACGGAGCGGGCTGCAACTGCTGGTCGGCGGCGCGCTCGCGATGGTGCTGACGCGCCGCCTGATGTTGCGCGCCGCCGCGGACATCCTCGCGATGATCCCGAAACCCGAATCGAACGCGGCGGTTTCGGTCGTGATCCACGCGTTCATCGACCCGCTGTTGGCTGCCACAGGGTGGGTCATCGTCGGCCTCGCCGCAGCCGTGGTCCTGCTCGTGGTGACCGGCCCGTATCCGTGGATGGTCCGGTTACGGAGTGGCGTGGCCGCCACCGCTCGCGGCGCGGTTTCGGTGACCACACGATCAGCGGGTGCGGTTTCCGATGCCGCGGTCGGTCTTGCAGAATCCACCTCGACAGCCGATTGGATCGGTGCCCATGCTGCCGCGTTGCAATGGTCCGGGGTCACACTCGGCATCATCGCTCTGTGGTTCTTCGACCTGTCATGGCCGGCGGTCGTCGCGCTCGCACTGGTGATCGGGGCGGCGGAACTGCTCGTGTACCGGATCGCCGAGAACGCCGAATCGCTCACGGTCGACCAGTAGGATCGTTGCGTGCGGATCATCCTGTCGGTTCTCGTTCAACTCATCGCCAACGCGATCGCCCTGGTCGTCGCGGCACAGCTCCTCGACGGCATGACCCTCCACGTCGACGGGTTCTTCGTCGCCGTGGGCATCTTCACGATCATCTCGATCATCGCCTCGCCCATGATCAAACAGGCCACCATCAAAGGCTCCACGGTCCTGCTCGGGAGCACGGCCCTCATCACCAGCCTCGTCGCTCTGATCGGTACGAGGTTCATCACCCACGGGCTCGAGGTCCACGGGGTCTCGACCTGGGTTCTCGCCGCGGTCGCGGTCTGGGCCGCCGGTCTCATCGCGACCGCATTGATCCCCTTCGTGATCTTCAAGTCGCTCCGGGAGAACAAGGACTCCAAGTGATCGGCACGCAGTGACCGCTCCGCAGACGGGCGCCGCGGCGAACAGCACCTTGCGCGAACCCGCTTGGGAGCGCCACCCGGCCGACCTTGCACGACTGGTCGTCACCGCCGTCATCACGATCGGACTCGTCGGATTCTCGCGGCTGTTCGGCACCTCGATCGACAACGTGTCGAGCAGCCTCATCCGACTGCTCCGCACGATCCCCGACGGCGTCACGTTCGCGCTCGTCGGCACCGTCCAGGTCGTCGTGACCGTGGCGATCCCCGGGGCGATCCTCGCGCTCGTGATCAAGCGCCGTTGGCGGATACTCGGCCTCACCGTGCTCGCCGCCGCATCGGGTGGCGCCGCGATGGCGTTTCTCGAGCGTTACCTCGACAGCACACTTCCGGCCGGCCTGGAACGATCCCGCGTCATCGAATCGTGGCTGGGTGGGAGCGCGTATCCTTCGGCGGCCCTCCTTGCCGCCGGCGCCGCGGTGATCACCGCGTCGGCGCCATTCGTGCCCCGAGCCTGGTACCGGGTCGCGACGGCCACGATCGCCGGCGTCGCGCTGCTGCGTGTGGTCAGTGCGACCGAAGTGCCGATGAACCTGTTGTTGATCCTCGCGGTCGGCGCGTGCATGGGTTCGATCGCCCTGGTGATCATCGGCGCCCCGCATCGCCGAATCGATCTCGACACGATCACCGACACGCTCACCGGCATCGGTCTTGCTCCCACGCAGATCGAGCACCACGGCGAAGAACGCAACGCGCCGAGTTTCCACGTTCGACACGGCGACACACCCGACACTCACGTCGTGCTCCTGGGCCGCGATCAACGCGACCAGGACCTCGTACTGAGGGCGTGGCGTGCCATGCGGCTGAAAGGGTTCCACTCGCGACGACCTGCCGGTTCACCCCGCCGGGCCGCCGAACACGAACAACTGGTGCTCGCGCTCGCTCGTGCGTCCGGCGCAACGACCGCCGGCCCGGTCGCCGTCGGACTCACCGCCGACGAAGCGGCGCTCAGCGTCTCGACCTGGGTCGAGGGCACGCCACTGGAGCAGTTGGCTCCCGAGTCTGTCGACGACGCGACACTCACCGAACTGTGGCGGCACGTTGCACGCCTGCGCGCACGGCGCATCGCGCACGGGTGGCTCAACACCGGGAGCATCCACGTCGACGATGGACGACCGACGATCGTCGGGTTTCGCTGGTCGACGACGAACGCGGCGGACCAGATGCTCGCCGCCGACGCCGCGGAACTGTTGAGCTCGCTCGCCGTTCGATTCGGGATCGACCGTGCAGTTGCGGGCGCCCTCGCGGGCATGGGGGCCGGGGCGCTCACGGACGTGCTCCCGCTTCTGCAACCGCTCGTCGTCTCCTCCGAAACCCGTGACGCGCTGAAATCGGCCGAGATAAAGATCGGCGACGTCCGTGACGCCCTCCAGGTGGCCGTCGGCGCAGACACGGTCGAGCTCGCGCCGCTCAACCGGGTGTCGCTCAAGGGCGTCGTGTCACTCGTGGGCAGCATCGTGCTCGCCTCGTACATCTTTTCGCTCGCCTCGGACTGGCGGAGTATCGCCGATGCGTTCGGGCTGATGAACTGGGCGGCGGTCCCCTTGCTCGTCGCGTTGGTGCTGATCGGCAACTCCGGCGGTGCCCTGTCGATGATGGGATCGGTCAACGTCGACCTCCCCTTCATGCGGACCAGCCAGATCATGTTCGCGCAAGGGTTCCTGAACCGGTTCACGCCCGCGAACGCGGGCGGGATGGCATTGCGGGCGCGTTACCTGCAACGCGAGGGCGTCGATCTGACCGTCGGTGCCGCGGCCGTCGGGCTGACCTCCGCGGTGAGCGGGCTGTTCCAGGCGATCTTGATCGTCGTGTTCCTGCTGTGGGGCGGGGCGGCGGATCAGCTCAGCCGCTTCTCGATGCCCTCGACGACGAAGCTGCTCGGCATCCTCATCGGAGTTGGTGCGGTGATCGGCGCGATCGTGTTGAGTTCGTGGGGAAAACGCGTCGTCGTCCCCAAGGTCAAAGAGCTTGTCGGCCCGGCGCTGCGCAGCTTCGTGGAGTTGACCCGGCAGCCGACGAAGCTCGCTCAGCTCATGGGCGGCACGGCACTGGGCAAGATGTGCACGATCATCTCCTTCGCGGTGTGCGTGTCGGCGATGGGGGTCGACATGAGCTTCGCCCGGATCGGGGCCCTCTACATGGTCGCCAACACCATCGGCGCGGCGGTCCCGACACCCGGTGGGGTCGGCGGGATCGAAGCCGCGCTGACCGCGGCGCTCATTTCCGGGGGCGTCGACGCGCCCACAGCCGGCGCGATCGTGCTCATCTTCCGCCTGTTCACGTTCTGGTTCCCGACCGTTCCCGGGTGGGCGTGCCTGCAACGCGCGCAGCGCTCGGGCATCGTCTGACACCGGCGCGTCGTTCAGCGACGGGCCACGCCCCCGTACCGCATGCGCGTGTCGAACATCGACGCGGCACGGGCGTCCGGATCGACCAGGTCGAGCGCCCCCACCTCACCCACGAACACCACATGGCTTCCCAGCGGGAATTCGTGCCGGACCGTGCAGTCCATCCAGGCGATCGCGTCGTCGAACACCGGTGCACCACTCGGCGCGTCGTGGACGTCGCGGCCCCGGATCGCCCCGTCCACGACGTCCGCGGGTTTCGCGTACTTGACGAGCGCCCGAGAATCCTCCGCGTTCCACAGATTCACCGTGAACGACCCGCCTTCGCGGATCAGGCGCGCGGTCACGGCCTCGGCCTCGACGCTCACGCCGATGCACACCGGCTCCATCGAGAGCTGGCTCACCCAGCTCGTCGTCATCGCATTGCGCTCCTCACCGGAGCGTGAGCCGACGATCGTGAGCGCGTTCGGGATCCGCCACGTCACGTTGTTGATCAACTCGGGATCGAGTCCGGCCATGGGCGCGACCCTACCCGTGTCGGCCGATCAGTTCGGCAAGGTCACGCCACGCTCGGCGGCCGTCGCCGCCACCTCGGTCGGGAAGATGTTCTTGAGCAGATACAGGTCCCGGGCGAGCACGTAGCCGGGGGCGAGGGCCTTCGCGTAACGCTCAAAGTACAACAACTGTTTCGCGACGAGCGACAGCTCACGCGGGATGCGGGCGCCGAACTGCTCGGCCATCTCCATGTTCGACTGCAACGTTTCACCGAGTCCGACCGTCCCCACCGGCTGGGAGAGGATCGGTTCGAGCACCGATGCCATCGCGGGACCGGCCACCTCCGGGTCCACGTCGGTGGGCATGACCCCCACCGTCTGGTAGGCCCGGACGACCCGCCGGTAGTCCTGGTCGATCATGGAGGTGAACATGATGTCCGCCTGGGTGCGACGCCACTGGGGTGTGAGCTCACCCATGATCCCGAAGTCCAGATAGGCGGCGCGCCCGTCGTCGAGCACCCAGAGGTTCCCCGCGTGCACATCACCATGGAACGGCCCGTGCACGAGCGCCGCTTCGACCCAGACCTTGATGCCTCGCCGCAGCAGCAACTCGGCGTCGATCCCGCGGCGGGCCAGTTCGTCGAAGTGATCCATCGGGACCCCGCGCATGCGCTCCATGCAGATCATGTGCGGCGTACACCAGTTCCAGTACACCTCGGGGGCGGTGATCTCGGCGTTGTCACCGAAGGCACCGATCCGTTCGCGGAAGCGATGCTGGCGGCTCGCCTCGAGCGCAGCGTTCAGTTCCTCGCACGCGATCTCCCACGCATCACGGATCATGTCGGTGAGCTCCAGGCGCGCCGCACGCTTGGACCGGCCGAGTACCCGCGTCGCGAACGCATACTGGATCCGCAGGTCGCACAGCATCGAGTCCGCGATGTCCGGTCGTTGGATCTTGAGCACCGCGTCGCGGCCGTCGGGGAGCACCACGGCATGGACCTGTGCGATCGACGCGGCCGACAACGGCTCCGGGTCGAAGCTCCGGAACAGCCGGTCCGGCGGCTGTCCGAGCTCGGCGGTGATCATTCGGGTGATCTGCTCCAGCGGCACGGGGCGCACGTCGTCGAGCATCCGCAGCGCAGCGTCGGCGACCTCGTCGGGCACCAGCCCCGGCGACGACGCGACGAGCTGACCGATCTTGACGAAGGTGGGTCCGAGCCGTTCGAATCCGTCCACGACACCGTTCGCGGCCGCGACCCGCCACGTGCGACCGCGTCGGTGCAACGCCCAGGCTCCCAACGCACGCACGGTGGTAACGACCAGAACCACCAGGATCGTGATCGTGCGCCGGACCTCGGCGAGACCGAACGTGTCGAGACGCGGCCGGTCGATCCGGAGCGCAGATTCGGGAACGCCGTTGCTGAAGGGACCGCGGAATTGATCCATCGCCGAATCGATCAGACCGGAACCACCTCGGTGTGCGCGGAGTCCACGCCGCTGCGGAGGATCTTGCCGGGCGTGGCACCGGTCGCTTCGGAATCGACGACGGTCACGACACCGTTCACGAACACCCGGGTGACACCATGGGCCTCGGCGAACAGTCGTGGCGAGTCGCCCGGCAGATCGTTGACCAACCGTGCGGTGCCGGCGCCGATCGTGTCGGGGTCGAACACGACGATGTCCGCGTGAAAGCCCTCGGCGAGTCGGCCACGGTCGAGAAAGCCGAACAGGCGCGCCGGGTCGTCGGTGAGCAGCTGCACGGCCCGCTCCACACTCACCAGCTTGCGGCCACGGATCATGTCGCCGAGGAAACGGGTCGTGTATGGAGCGCCGCTCATGCGATCGAGGTGTGCACCCGCATCGGAACCGCCGATCATCGCGCGTGGGTCGTCCCAGACCTCGGTCCGCATGCGCCACGATTCGGGGTCGTTGTCCGGGGCGCCTGGCCACAGGATTGTCTTGAGGCCGTCGTTGATCGCGACGCGCACCAGCGCGGAGAAGCTGTCGGTGTCCCACTGTGCGGCCAACTCGGACGCCCGCTTGCCTGTCAGGCCCGCGTTGGCATCGGAGTAGGTGTCACCGATGACGTAGTTGTCCCAGTCGGCGAGGCGACGGAACACACCGGCCTCTTCGGAGTGCGACCGCTCGACCATCCCTCGGCGCACCTCGGGGTCCGACAGCTTTTCGATCCGTTCGGGGATGGGCAGGCTCAAGATCTCGCCCCAGCCCGGCATCAAGTTGAACGAACAGAACGTCGCGAAGTTCATGTTCATCGGCACCAGAACCGGCATCGTCAGCGCGACGACCCGACCACCGGCTGCTTCGACAATTTCGGCCGCGCCCAACTGCCGGGGAACCCGCTGGGGCACCGACGAGTCCACGGTCAACACATTCCAGTTGAGCGTGCGGTTCGCCGCACTCGACATCTTGGCGATCAGGTCGATCTCGTCATCGGCGAACTGGTCCAGGCCGCCGGTGAACGCGCCTTCCAGACTCGTACCCGGGTGCCTGCCGACCTCGGTGCACAGCGCGACCAACTCGTCGATGTCGGCGTGACGAGACGCGACGGGCACTCCGTTTCCGTCGGAATGGGTGGACGACAACGTGGTCGAGAACCCCATGCCCCCCGACTCGATCGCCTTGCGGAGCTCGGCGACCATCGCCGCGATCTGTTCGTCGGTCGCTCCGTCGGTCGTCGCGTCCTCGCCCATCACGTACCGGCGGATCGCACAGTGACCGACCATGAACCCGGTGTTGATCGCGATTCTGCCTTCGAGCCGCTCCAGGTATTCGGCGAAGGTCTCCCAGTTCCAGTCGACGCCGTTCTCCAGCGCGGCGAGCGACATGCCCTCGACCTTGGCCATCATCCGGCGGGTGTAGTCGGCGTCCTCGGCACGGATCGGGGCCAGCGTGAAGCCGCAGTTCCCGGCCATCATCGACGTCACGCCATGTACGTTCGACGGGGTGGCGAGGGGGTCCCAGTGCAGCTGCGCGTCGTAGTGGGTGTGGGGGTCGATGAAACCGGGGCACACGACCAGGCCCGTCGCGTCCAAGGTCTCGGCGGCCTCCTCGGTGATGCTGCCGACGGGCCCCAGCGCGACGATCCGGCCGTCACGGATCCCGAGGTCACCGACGAAACCGGGTGCTCCGGTGCCGTCGACGATCGTGCCGCCGGTGATCAGGTGATCGAGCATTACTGGGGTCTCCTGGGTCGAGAAGGTCACGATCCGTGGATGGTGTTCGGCTCCCCGAACGGGATCTGACGGATCGTCAGATTCTCGCGTATCCCAGCCTCATCGGCAACCGTGCCCCACCCCAACCCGAACTTCGGGAGATTACCTGGGTTATACCCCGGAAACCTCCCGAAGTTCGGGTTGGGGCAACTCACGTCGATGCCAACAGCCCGAGCGATCCTGCGGATCGCATCGACACCCTCGCACGGGTCGCCAAGGCCCTGGATCGTCACCTCGTGGTCTCGTTTCCCGAGGAGGTGCCAACCGGACTGAAGGACGCCGTTCAGGTGGCCTGAATGTGCGCCGATACGAACGTGGGAGACTCGGGTGATGGACACGCCCGAGTTCCGACGCCCGCGGCCCGACGAGATCGTCGAGTTCCTGGCGGTGTCGGTGCGCAGCTACGGGTCCGACGACTCCCCCGACCACCTCGCGTGGGAGGCGCTGTCGAACGAGCCCGAGCGCAGCATCGGCGTGGTCGACGGCAGCCGCTGGGTCGCCGGGGCGGGAGCGTTCAGCCTCGAGGTGACGATGCCCGGTGGCGCGATCCTGCCCGCCGCCGGGGTCACGATGATCGGTCTCGAACCCACGTACCGTCGGCGCGGGATCCTCACCGGGATGCTCACCCGGCTGCACGAGGACGCCCGGGACCGTGGCGAACCGATCGCACTGTTGACCGCGTCGGAGACGTCGATCTACCGGCGCTTCGGCTACGGAGTGTCCGCGGATGTCGCCCGACTGGCCATTGCCGCCGACGCCGTCCGATTCGACCCGCCGCCGGCCGACCCGGGCACGTTCACGATGCTCGACCTCGCTGCACCGGGAAGCGTCGACACGATCGCCACGATCCACGATCGGGTACGGCGCACCCGACCCGGTTGGCTGAGCGTCACGCCGGGCATGTGGGCACAGATCACCGCGGACCCGACATGGGAGCGTGGCGCCCGTTCTCCGTTGCGTGGCGTCGTCCACAACGACCGCGACGGACAACCGGACGGCTACGCGCTGTGGCGCGTCGAGCAGCGATCCGAGCCGGACCGGCTCGCCGGCAACACGCTCCACCTCGAGCATCTCACGGGCGCGAGCAGCGAGGTCGACACGGCACTGTGGGCGTTCGTCGCCTCGGTCGACCTGGTGACGACGGTGGTGTGGGACGTCGGCCCGTGTGATCCGGACATCCGGTGGCGCCTGGTCGAGCCCCGCCAACTGCGGATCGGGCCGGTCGTCGACATGGTCTGGGCACGGCTCCTCGACGTCCCCGCGGTGTTGTCGGCCCGCACCTACGGGTGCGCCGGGACGCTCGCCATCGACGTGGCCGACCGGTTCCATCCCGACTCGGGCGGCCGCTTCGTGGTGGAGTCGGACGGCCGCGGCGTGATGGGTCGGTGCCACCGACCGGGCGCCGACGTGGACGACGACCTACCGGTGGTCACCCTCGACACGGCCGACCTCGCCTCGATCGCGATGGGTGCGGTGACCCCGACGGTCCTGGCGGCGACCGGCAGGCTGTCGGGTGACCGAGGCGCGGTCGGGCAGGCCGATGCACTGTTCACGGTTCCCCGCCGCCCCTGGTGGCCGATCGAGTTCTGACGCCGCCGACGCCGGCATCGTCGAGCGCGTCACGGAAGACCTTGGCTTCCAGCGCCCGACCGCGGAGCGGGAGCTCACCGCTGGGCGACACTTCGTCGGTCACCCCGACGATCGCCGCGGCGCCTCGCATCGACATCGAACATCCCCCTTTCCGGCACAGCACGCCGGTCCACGCGAACCATTCGACGCTACAACCCCCGTTCAGGGGACGAGGACGAGTTTGCCGACGGCGCGGCGACCGAGCAGGTCACCCAGCGCGTCGACGACACCGTCGAGCGGCCGGGTCTCGGGGGCAGCAGGCGTGACCCGCCCACTCGCCACGTCGGCGAGCAGCCCGTCGAGCAACGCCCGTTGCCCGGCAGGGTCCGCCATCGTCCACGCTCCCCAGTCCACACCGAGCACCGAACGGTTCCGAAGGAGGATCTGATTCGCGGGCACCTCGGCGATGCCGGCCGGGAATCCGATGACCAGCAGTCGCCCGAACAGCCGCAGGGCGCGCAACGCGGTGAGTGTCATCGGCCCACCGACGGGGTCGAGTGCGACGTCGACGCCCCCGTCGGACCATTCGCGCATCACGTGGACGAGGGTCGTAAGGTCCTCCGCTGACGGCCCGACCGTCGATGACGCCGCATCCACCGGGCCATCCGCCCCGTCGCCGATCCGACCTTCCGCGTCGGCACGTCGGCCCCGAGCATCGAAGACGACCTCGGCACCGGCGTCGAGGGCCGCTCGGCGTTTGGTCACGGTCGAGGCGACCGCCGCGACCCGTGCACCCGCGGAGGCGGCCAGCGCGACGGTCGCCTGGCCGACACCACCACCCGCGCCCAGGACCAGCACGGTCTCATCGGCACCGAGGTGTGCACGGTTGTCGAGCGCGAACCGTGCCGTACACCAGCTCTGCAGGAACGCCGCGGCGTGAGGCGCATCGAGGTTCGCGGGAAGCACGATCGCTCCTGCGTCACCCACGGCGACCTTGTCGGCGAAGCCACCCAACCCGCACATCGCAACGACGCGTTCGCCGATCCGAGCGGGGTCGACACCCTCGCCGACCTCGGTGATCGTGCCCGCGATCTCGCTGCCCGGCACGAAGGGCACCGGGGGTTTGATCTGATAGCGCCCCTGCACGAACAGCGCATCGACGTAGTTGACGCCCGCCGCTTCGACATCGACGACGACCATGCCCGGGCCCGCGACCGGTTCGGGGCGGTCGACGATCTCGAGCCCGTCGATCGGTCCGATCTCGGTGCACAGGACGGCTCTCATGACACCTCGCTCATCAGCCCTCGGCGCCCATGCTCGCGCAATGCAGCGCGCTCAAGTGCGCATGGCGCACTTGGCGCCCCGACATTCGAGAAAGGCGGGGGTGGGACGTGGGATCAGAGGCGGTCGACGATGGCTTGCGCGAACTCGGAGCACTTGACCGGCTCGACACCGTCCAGCATGCGGGCGAAGTCGTAGGTGACGATCTGCGCGGAGATCGTCGCTTCCATCGCATCGACGATCGCTTTCGCGGCGTCGTTCCAACCGAGATGCTCGAACATCAACACGCCCGACAGCAGCAGTGACCCCGGGTTCACCTTGTCCTGACCGGCGTACTTGGGTGCGGTGCCGTGGGTCGCTTCGAAGATCCCGTGACCGGTGATGTAGTTGACGTTGGCGCCCGGCGCGATGCCGATCCCGCCCACCTCGGCGGCGAGCGCGTCGGAGATGTAGTCACCGTTGAGGTTGAGCGTCGCGACCACGTCGTACTCGGCGGGTCGGGTGAGGATCTGCTGGAGGAACGCATCGGCGATCACGTCCTTGATCACGATGCCCGCTCCCGGTCTACCTTCGGGGATGACCTGCCAGGGGCCACCGTCGAGGTCGACCGCCCCGAAGTGACCCTTGGCGACACCGTAACCCCAGTCACGGAACGCACCCTCGGTGAACTTCATGATGTTGCCCTTGTGTACCAGGGTCACCGAGGAACGACCGTGGTCGATCGCGTACTGGATCGCGGCGAACACGAGGCGCTCGGTCCCCGAGCGGGTCACCGGCTTGATCCCGATGCCGACCTCGACGGGGAGATCGCGGCGGGGAGCGCCGATGGCCGCCATCTCGTCCTGCCACCCGTCGGTCTGTTCCTTGGTCCCGAAGCGGATCTTGGCGAGCTGTTCGGGGAACGACTCGGCCAGGAATGCGAGGAACTTCGCGGACTCATCCGACCCGGCGACGTACTCGATCCCGGCGTAGATGTCCTCGGTGTTCTCGCGGAAGATCACCATGTCCACGTCTTCGGGCCGCTTGACCGGTGAGGGTACGCCCTGGAAGTACCGGACCGGGCGGAGGCACACGTACAGGTCGAGCAACTGGCGCAACGCCACGTTCAACGAACGGATCCCGCCACCGACCGGTGTCGTGAGCGGACCCTTGATGCCGATCAAATAGTCGCGGAACGCCTCGACGGTTTCGTCGGGAAGCCAGTTACCGGTCGCGTCGAAAGCCTTCTCCCCGGCGAGGACCTCTTTCCAGGCGATCTTCTTGCCGAACTTGGCCGCGGCGGCGTCCAGCACGAGCTGGGTCGCGGGCCAGATGTCGACGCCGGTGCCGTCGCCCTCGAGGTAGGGGATGATCGGCTCGTCGGGCACGACGAGGGTTCCGTTTGCTGCGCGCGTGATCTTTTCGGCCATGAGGTGCGAGGCTAGCTTGTATGCAACTTGTATGGTCAATCGACCGGGCACCGTCGATCGGGGGTTCGCCATGACGACCGGTTCACCACGTCGACGTTCCTGGTGGGGATGGGGATGGGCCGACGCCGCACTCTCCGACGAAGAGTGCCGAAGCTACGGCGCACTCATCCCGGGCGCCGCGGCCGAGCCACGCGTGCCCCCGTCGATCGCGGACCTGAAACTGCCCCGGCCTCGCGTGGAGCCGCCCGACGCGTTCGCGTCGATCTCGACGGTCGACCCCGAGGTCCGGGCCGGTCACACCTACGGCAAGGCCTACCGGGATGTCGTGCGCGCCCTCGACGGCGATGTCGACGCGGCCCCCGACTTCGTCGTCTACCCGGGAATCGAAGGCGATGTGGTCGCATTGTTGGACTGGGCGTCGGACGCGAACGTTGCGGTCATCCCCTACGGCGCCGGGTCGTCCGTCGTCGGAGGAACCGAGTACGACGGCTCCGACCATGCCGGCGTGGTGTCGATGGATCTGTCCCACATGTCCCGGGTACTCGACGTCGACCGGGTGAGCCGGGCCGCGCGTCTGTCTGCCGGCATCCTCGGGCCGGCGCTCGAAGACGCGCTCCGGCCCGAGGGCCTCACCCTGCGCCACTTCCCGCAGAGCTTCGAGTTCTCGACGTTGGGCGGGTGGCTGGCGACCCGATCGGGCGGCCACTACGCGACGAACCGCACCCACATCGATGATTTCGTCGAATCGATGCGGGTGGTCACCCCGACGGGCACGATCGAGTCGTGGCGCCTGCCCGGGTCGGGGGCAGGACCTTCACCGGACCGGATGTTCCTCGGTTCCGAAGGCACCCTGGGCGTGATCACCGAGGCGTGGATGCGCCTCCAGGATCGCCCCGTCCACAAGCGCTCGACGTCGGCGACGTTCGAGGACGCGCACCACGCATTCGGCGCGGTACGAGCGGTGCTCCAGGCCGGGTGCACACCGGCGAATTGTCGGCTGCTCGATCCGGGTGAAGCCGGACTGTCGGGTGCATCACGCGCCGGCGAATGGGTCCTCGTGCTCGGCGAGGAGTCCGCGCACCACCCCGTCGACGACGCGCTCGACGTGCTCACCGAGATCGTCCGCGACGCGGGCGGGACCGTCGCATCGGCGCCGACCGAATCCGATACAGCACCGGCAACTCGCGACCGTGCCGCTGATTCGTGGCGGTCGAGTTTCATCCGGATGCCCTACGTGCGCGACGCGATGGCCCGCATGAGCGTGATCTCCGAAACGTTCGAGACGGCCACCACCTGGGATCGCGTCGAGGCACTGTACGACGATGTCCGCACCGGCATCGGTGCCGCGATCACAGAGATCACCGGGGCACCGGGGCTCGTCAACTGTCGACTCACCCATTCCTACGTCGACGGCACCGCACCGTATTTCACGGTGATCGCCGCGTCACGCCCGGGTTCGGAGGTCGCCATGTGGGATGCGATCAAGGCCGCTGCGATGGAGATCCTCACTTCCCATGGCGCGACCGTCACGCATCATCACGCCGTCGGTCGGGTCCATCGTCCCGGCTACGACCGCCAGCGTCCCGAACGGTTCGCCGCGGCCCTCGGTGCGATCAAGGCCGAGCTCGACCCGGCGGGCATCTGCAACCCCGGCGTGCTCATCTGATCGCCCCACGCGCCGCGTGGCCGCATCAATGCGGTGCGAGCAGGTACGTGCTCGCGACTCCAAGAGCCAACGCAAGCCGATGTTGGCGCACATCGGCGGTCAACAACCCGACGCCATGTTCTCGGCACACCTGTGCGATCAACGCATCGTGGACATTGCCGCCGAGGTCGAGTTCACGGGCGCGGCCAGATACCACCGAGGCCGCGGTCGACGTGGTCGCCAAGATACGGACTGGATCCTTCCACCACGGGCCCAGCAGCGCTGCGCTCACCTCGACGGGTTGCGAAAATGTTCGGCGCAACTGTGGGAACGACTCGG
>JAFDWI010000334.1 GCA_018268545.1 Actinomycetota bacterium | reverse complement strand
GAGGTGGCACAGCGATCCGACCGCCATCGACACGATGTCGTGGGTGGCTCGGCCGTACATGTCGACGACGAACGACACGCCGCAGGCGTCGTGTTCGAACGCGGGATCGTAGAGACCGCCGGGGCGGTGTGGGTGAAGCATCGGGCCTTCCATCTTCAGCGATTTCGGCGGGACAATTCGCCGGGACGCCGTTGGCCCAACGAGGCGGGGAGATGCCATCGTACCCGTCAGACCGGAATGTCCGCCAACGCGCCGTGCGACTGCCGCTGCACCGAAGGCTCTCGTCGAGCCGGTCCGAGCCGGTCCGAGCCGATCCGATCCGGTCCGATCGGACGCGGTGAAGCCCTGCGCGTGCCGGGGAACCGTGTCCGCGCAGGCCTCGTGGGTACGCGTAGTCTTCGGCCATGAGTTCACAACGCGAATCGTGGTTGGAGTGGGGGCCTGCCGACGGCCCGGTCGCCCTGTGCCTGCACGGGTTTCCCGACACCCCCCATACCTGGCGGCACCTCGGCCCGACACTCGCCGAGGCCGGCTTCCACGCCGTCGCTCCGTGGTTGCGGGGTTACGGGCCCGCCGGAGTTCCCGACGACGCGAACTATCGGGTGAGTGTGTTGGTCGCCGACGCGTTGGCCGTGGTCGATGAGCTCGGCGCGGTCGACCCGGTGCTCGTGGGTCACGACTGGGGGGCGATCATCGGCTACGCGACAGTCGCAACGCACCCGGAACGCTTTCGCCGGATGGTGACGCTGGCGGTTCCCCCGCTCGGAAGCGTCATGGCCGGATTCCTGACGTACCGCCAGGCGCGTCGGTCCTGGTACATGTTCGTGTTCCAACACGCGCTCGCCGAGGCGATCGTCGCCGGCGACGACTTCGCCTTCATCGACGGGCTGTGGGCCGAGTGGTCACCGGGCTACGACGCGACCGACGACGTCGAGTTCGTGAAGGAGGCATTGCGCGACCCCGCGAATCTCACCGCTGCACTCGGCTACTACCGGGCGATGCTGGGCGCCGATCAGAGCGAGGCGACCGAAGCCGATCAGGCTGCACTGATCCCGCCGCCGGTCCCGACGTTGTACCTGCACGGTGCCGACGACGGTTGCATGGGCGCCGAACTGGTCGACGGCGCCCAAGCGCTGCTACCCACTCCGGGGTCGCGTGCCGAGATCCTCGACGGTGTCGGGCATTTCCTGCACCTGGAGGACCCGTCCCGGGCGAACCGTCTGATCCTCGATTTCCTGACCTGACCTGTCGGGGTCCTGGCAGACCGCAGCGGAGGCTGCTCGGTGGCCGGTACCGGCGGGAAGGCAGTCGAGCTTCCCGCGTTCGACGGACAACCGCACGCAGCCGGTGGTGGCGGCGCCGGAAGGGTGTTCAGCGTCGATGCTGGTGGAGGGCCCCTGGGCCACGGCCCTCGACGGTGTCGGGCGTTGTTTCCATCTGCAGGACCTGACCAGGGTGACCGGACTGATCGCGGAGTTCCTCGGCCTCTGATCGGGGTCGGTCCACCCTCCTCGGAGCTCGCAATCCGGGGTGAGTCACCGAGAACTCGCGCAGTCACCGAGCAGTTGCACTCGTACCTCAGCGGCTTCACCCAGCGTGGTGATCCCTCGGTCGAAGGTCACGAGATGACCGCCGTGGGCCGCGCAGAGCGCGACCAGGTGGGCATCCGTGATCTGGCGGTGACCGGTCAGTCCTCCCACCAGGTCGACATCGCCCGTGACCTGCTCGACGGTGTCGGGCCAGAAGTGATGACCGCGGAGGGTTCGGAGACCGCCCACCAGATCGAGTGCGGCACGTGGCGTCGTCGTCACGCCGACCACACCCCGATTGCACGAGATCCGTACGAGACCCAGCTCGGTGATCGCGGTGGTCGCCCACCCTGCGGAAGCGTGCGCAGCGAACCATGCCCGCGCCGGTTCGTGGTGGATGTGGTTCGGCCACGCCAGGGCGACCAGGACGTTCACGTCTGGAAGGGCCGCACCCTCCGCCGGGCGGTTCATTCCTCGTCGAGCGCGCACATCACCTGCTCGTCGGTGATCGGTGGGGCATCGGACGGGACGTCGAAGACCGGGAGCCCGTCGACCTCGACGATGCCGACCGGGGCGAGCGACCGTCGTGCCAGGTCGGAGATCACCTTGCCCAGGCCGCGGCGTTCGGTGACCGCGATGCGTCGTGCCTCGTCCAGCACATCGTCATCGATTGCCAAAGTGGTGCGCACAGCATCATTGTAGCAATGCGATGCGCGCTGCACCGGCTACGGGAGCCGGAACGTCCCATCTCTCACCACGACGAGACCGTCGGTGACCAGGGTCGCCGCGACACGGGCGGCCCTCGCCGGGTCGTCGGGCCAACCCATGACCGATGCCAGTGCGCCCGGGTCGTCGGTCACGGGTCCACGGCGCAGTGCGTCGACCAGTCGACCTCTCCCCTGCCGGTCGGAACCCTCGAATCGACTCTGGCGTGATCCGGTTCCGGCGGTGCCGACAGCCGGGTCGGCGCCGTCGCCGTGCCAGGCGCACCAGCATCGGACCGGGCACCCGTCACAGTCCGGATTCGCAGCGGTGCAGACAAGGGCACCCAGATCGAGCATCGCCTGGTTCCAGGTCCATCCCCGATGTTCGGGCACGAGCGCATCGGCCCGGTCCTGAGCGGCACGTCGGTGGAACGGGTGAGCGTCCCAGCGGGCCAACACCCGGGCGACGTTGGTGTCGACGACGCCGACGTCGTGCTCGAACGCGAACACCAGCACGGCACGAGCGGTGTAGGGCCCGACGCCGGGGAGCTCGAGCAGATCCTCCAGCGTGTCGGGCACCCGTGCCCCGTTCTCGTCGACGAGCCGCACCGCGAGCCGGTGCAGGTTCACCGCGCGCCGGTTGTAACCGAGCCCCGCCCATGCCTCGATGACCGCCGAGACGGGTGCATCGGCACAATCGGCGACCGTCGGGAAGCGATCCAGGAATGTTCGATAAGGCGCGATCACCCGAATCACCTGGGTCTGGGCGAGCATCACCTCGGAGACGAGCACCGCCCACGGGTCGCGGGTCCGACGCCACGGCAGGTCCCGTCGGTGCGCCTCGAACCAGCCCAAGAGCGCCTCGTCACGCCCACCCGGATCACGGGGCCGTTCGATCGATCGTGTCACGCGCCGATCTTGTCAGGATCCGCTCCGTGTTCCGGTCGCGACGGCTTCCCGCCGGGCATGCGCGCTCGCAGCAGGCACGCCCGATGAGCAGGTCCGGTCGTCGAATCGCCGGCTCGGTCGAGGCCGAAGGTGACGCGTCCGGTCGGTAACGTTGCCCGCCATGGCAGCAACTCCCGATCTCGAACAGGCCGCATCCGTCATCGACATCGCCCACGGGGTGATCGAAACCGCGACACGCGCGCTTGCGAACATGCCCGGCGGTGTCGACGCCAACCAGGTATTGGCCTATGACCTGGCGCACGCTGCGTCGGCCGTTGCCACCGGCACCGCGCTGTTGGACTATGGCGCCAAGGGCGAAGCGGAGGCCCGGATCACGGTCGCCTACATCGCCGACGCGGTCGCCGAGATCGCCGGCAAGCTCTTCGGGCGAGAGGCCGAGTGGGGCGTCGCTCCCGGCGCGCTCGACGCCACCCGCGATTTCGTCGCCGCATACAAGGACCCGGCTTTTCTCGTCCAGATCACCGACCCGGGACCACGCCACCTCGACGCCGACTTCGAACTGGTCCAGGACACGTTCCGTCGGTTCGCGGACGAAGAACTCGAGCCGATCGCCGAGCACATCCACCGGACGAACGGCGACATTCCCGAATCGATCATCGCCGGGCTGTCCGAAATGGGTGCGTTCGGGTTGTCGATCCCCGAGGAGTACGGCGGGTTCGGCACGGGTGGCGAAGGCGAGTACATCGGCATGGTCGTCGCCACCGAGGAGCTTTCACGTGGCTCGCTCGGCGCCGGCGGCTCACTGATCACCCGCCCCGAGATCCTCACCCGGGCGCTGCTGGCCGGCGGGACCGAGGAGCAGAAGCACGAGTGGCTCCCGAAGCTCGCCTCGACCGAGGTGCTCAACGCCGTGTCGGTCACCGAACCCGACTACGGCTCCGACGTCGCCGGGGTGAAGGTCACCGCGCGACCCACCGACGGGGGCTGGTTGATCAACGGGGTGAAGACCTGGTGCACGTTCGCCGGTCGTGCCGATGTGCTCATGGTCCTCGCCCGCACCGACCCGAACCCCGAGGCAGGTCACCGTGGCCTGTCGATGTTCATCGTCCCCAAACCCCAAGCGCCCGGCCATCACTTCACGTTCACCCAGGAGGCGACCGGCGGCGCGCCCGGCGGCGGAAAGATGGAGGGCCGCGCGATCGACACGATCGGTTACCGCGGCATGCACTCCTTCGAGGTCGCCCTCGAGGACTGGTTCGTCGCCGCCGAGAACCAGATCGGGCTCGAAGCCGGATTGGGCAAGGGCTTCTACTACCAGATGGCCGGTTTCGAGAACGGCCGTTTGCAGACCGCGGCCCGCGCGATCGGGGTCATGCAGGCCGCGTACGAATCGGCGGTCGCGTACTGCGCCGAACGCAAGGTGTTCGGGCAGACGCTGGACCAGTACCAGCTCACACAGGCCAAGCTCGCCCGGATGGCCGTACTGATCCAGGCCGCACGTCAGTTCGCGTACACCGTCGCCCGGCTCATGGCTGTCGGCGAAGGCACCCGCGAAGCCTCGATGGTCAAGGCCTATGTGTGCCGGGCCGCCGAGTGGGTGACCCGTGAGGCCCAACAGTTGCACGGCGGCTTCGGCTACGCCGAGGAGTACGACGTGTCGCGTTACTTCCTGGACGCGCGGGTCCTGTCGATCTTCGAAGGAGCGGACGAGACGCTGTGCCTCAAGGTGATCGCCCGCCGGATGGTTTCCGAACTCGACGCCTGAGAAGCCGTGAGGGTCAGTTGCCCGTGGGCACCGGGGTGTACACGGACCTCGTCGTGTGTCCGAGCAGTCCGAGTCCGAAGATGGCGATGATCGCCAGGACGAAGATGCAGACGCCGATCCAACCCAGGATCCGTCCGGCTTTCGCCATGCCCTCACCGGACTCCGTGCCGCCGGAATACTGGATCTCGCGGAGTGCCTTGCCACCGATCACGATCGCGAACACCGATGCGATCTGACAGATGACAAGCCCGACGATCCCGAGGATGAGTGCAAGGGTCGCCTTGTCGTTGGTTCGCTGCCCGTAGCCCGGCGCGAACCCACCAGGACGTGCGCCGCCATAGCCCGGGGGTGACCCGTAGCCGCCAGGAGGAAGGTACGGGGGTGGTGCTCCGTACTCGGGTGGCGCGCCGACGCCGGGTGGCGCGCCGTACTCGGGTGGCGCGCCGACGCCGGGTAGCGCGCCGTACTCGGGTGGCGCGGTGGGCTGTGCGCCATAGGCGGGTGGTGCGCCGAGCCCGGGCGGTGCATCGTAGGTGGACG
>JAFDWI010000333.1 GCA_018268545.1 Actinomycetota bacterium | reverse complement strand
CGTCGATCGACGGTTCAGAGACCGTCGATCCAGTCCCGGACGATCTCCGCGATCCGATCATCGGAGCGTTTGGGATCATGGGCTTCACCGTCGAGCCATTCCATCGTGACCGGCCCGGGGATGTCGGCGGCGGCATCGGTGAGTTCGCTCGGTGACCCGAACGGGTCCTTCGTGCCCGACACGAACAGGCACGGCACGTCGATGTCGCCGAAGTGCGCTCGACGCGGCCGGTCGGGCTTTCCGGGAGCGTGCAGCGGATAGCTGAGCAGGATCAGCCCGCTCGCCCGGAGGCCCTCGGCCACGGCCATCGACGCGATCCGGCCACCCATGGATCGTCCACCCAACACGATGCCGTCATGTCCCTCGGCCTTCATGGCTCCGATCGCCGACACGACGTCGTCGATCAGTTTCGGCGCGCGATCGGGCGGGCCCTTGCGTCGTTGCCGGTACGAGAAGTCCCGCCTCGCGACATGCATCGGCGCAAGAGCCGCCTCGATCGCGGCCAACGTGTGATGGTCCCGGTCGCCGCCGGCGCCCGGATACAACAATGCAGCGTCCACAGTCACGAGCCGGAGTCTAGAAGTATGCCGAAATGACGCGACGCGGCCACGATATTCCACTACTGTCTTTCCCTACGTTGACATTGCCGACAGCAAGGCGGTTCCCGACATGAGCGACACCTCTCAAGGCCCCGGATGGTGGCAAGCCTCCGACGGCAAGTGGTACTCCCCCGAACAAGCTCCGGGCGCTGCACCGACGCCTGACCCGGGTGGTTTCGGCCAGCCTGCCGGCGGGTTCGCGCAGCCCCAGGGGTTCGCGCAGCCCGCTGCCTCGGGTGGCGGTGGAACATCCTTCTCCGTGGGGGATGCCTTCAACTGGGGCTTCAAGAAGTTCCAGGAGAACGTCGGCCCGATCCTGATCGCCGCGCTGATCGTGTTCGCGGCGCTGGCCGTCGTCGAGGTGGTCTTCTGGCTCGTCCTCAGCGGGGTGTTGCTGGGCACGACGACGACCCACACCACGGACTACGGGTACACGTACACGACAACGTCGGGAGGTGGGTTCGTGATGTTCCTGATCTTCTCGGCGATCATGATGCTCGTCTTCTACGTCGGCGCCTTCATCGTGCAGATGGCGATCATCCGGGCGACCCTCATGATCACCAACGGCGAGCAGGTGTCGTTGGGTCGGATGTTCTCGACGGATCAGATCGGGCCCTACCTGGTCGCTTCGGTACTCGTGGCGGTCGGCGTCGGTGTCGGATCGATGCTGTGTTACATCCCTGGCCTGCTGGTCTGGTTCTTCACCTTCTTCTTCGGTTGGTTCGTTCTCGACAAGAAGATGGGCGCGGTCGACGCGATCAAGGCGAGCATCAGCCTCGTGAACCAGAACATCGGGACCATGGTCGGCCTCTTCATCGGGTCGGTCATCGCGACGTTCATCGGGATGCTGTTGTGCGGCATCGGGCTGCTCGTGGCATTCCCGGTGGTGGTGCTTGCGACGGGGTACGTCTACAAGCGCACCCAGGGCGAAGACGTCGCTGCGATCGCCTGATCGTTCGATCTCACGATGACCCCGACGGGTTGGTATCCCGACCCGTCGGGGCTCTGGGAGTCCCGATGGTGGGACGGCACCAGTTGGACCGACACGGTCGCAACCGGCGGTTTCCAGTCGTCCGAACCCGTGACATCATCTCCCGCGGTGCCGACCGACGAATCGGTACCCCTCGCCGAGGTTGGCGGCACCTACGAGCGTGAGCCGGCAGCGCTCCGGCTCACGTGGTCGTTCCTGGCCTTCATCCCCACACGTCGGGCCCACGAGACCCGGTGGCTCCCGCTACCGTTCGTTCACCCGATCATCGTCGAAGGCGTGTCGGCTCCCGGTGGACCGGGCCGTCTACGGGTGTCGGTTCGCGGCCCCGGTTACGTGGGACCGGGGGTCTACGTGGTGAACGGCGTGGTCGACGCCTCCCGTTTCCGGGCACTGGTGCTGCGCCAGCGAGCGATCGTCGCAGGCATCCACGCCGCAACCCCCTGACCCCCTGCCCCCCTGACCCGCGCCCCCTGACCCCACCCACCCGCCTTTTTCTCGAATGTCGGGGCGCCAAGTGCGCTATGCGCACTTGAGCGCGCTGCATTCGGCAAGCACGCGCAAATCGGGGGTGTAGATCGGCGCGATTTTGGGCACCTGTAAGCCATGCGTTCGAACGACCACGACATCATCCGACTCGCTCACGCTCAGCACGGCGTGTTCAGCACCGATCAACTCCCCGGAATCGAGGGGTCGAAGCTCCGGGACCGGGTCGCGAGCGGACGATGGATCCGTCAAGGTGACCGTGTCTATTCGATCGCGGGCTCCCCCGACACCTGGCACCAACGCCTGTGGATTCGCCTGTTGAACGCTGGTCCCGGGTCGGTCGTCGGACGCTGTGCGGCGTCGAGGCTCTACCGATTGCGGTGGTTCCCCGACGAACGCCTCGACATCGTCCAGCCCGAATGCACGGTGACCCGGGCAAAGCCACGGACATCGAGGCGAACATCGTCGCTCCCTCCGGCACATTGCACGGTGCACGAGGGGTTTCCCATCACGACGATCGAACGAACGCTGTTCGACCTGGCCGGCCTCACCTCGTACCGACGTGCCCAGCGCGGATGGATCTACGTTCCGCCGCCCACGGTCGAACGAATCATCGACGACGCGTTGGCCGCAGGTAAGGCGTCGCTGTCACGGCTTGCCGCGGTCTTCGCCGACCTGTCTGGCCGTGGGAGACCCGGCACGACGTTGATGCGGTCGCTGCTCATGGAACGGGCCGAGGGTTTCGTACCAACCGAGAGCGAGCTCGAATCCCGCTTCGTCAGCCTCATCCGCAGATACGGCCTCCCCGAGCCTCGCCGGCAGGTCGTCGTGGGCGATGGCGACGGTCCCGTCGGACGGGTCGACTTCCTGTTCGATGATGCTCATTTGATCGTCGAACTCGACGGTTACCGGTTTCACGCCCAACGCCAGGTCCGCCACGCTGATCTGCAACGCGATCTCCGACTGGGTGCCGCAGGGTGGAGGACCGTCCGGCTGGACTGGTGGCAGGTCGTCGAGGACGGACCGGCCGTCGCTGCACGGCTCCGGACACTTCTCGCCGTCTGATTCCACCGATGTCGCGCGGCAGGACCGTATCGGGCTGGTGTCGATGCGAGCGTCGGCGTCGGCGCGCTAGCCGAATGCAGCGCGCTCAAATGCGCATTGCGCATTTGACGCCCCGACATTCGGAAAAGGGGGGTGGGGGTGGGGGGTCACCACTGTTGGAGGTCGATGGGACGATCCGTCGGTCGGACCGGGGTCGGCAACTCCGAGTCGCTCATCAGGAACGAGTCGGCCGCGGCGGCCGCCGAACGCCCTTCGGCGATCGCCCAGACGATCAGACTCTGACCACGCCCCATGTCACCGGCGACGAACACGCCTGGCACATTGGTGGCGAACTTCGAGTCTCGTGCGACGTTGCCACGCTCGTTCAGCTCGACACCGAAAGCCTCGAGCATCGGCGAACGTTCCGGCCCCGTGAAGCCCATCGCCAACAACACGAGCTCACACTCGAGTTCGAACGCCGTGTCGGGCACCTCGACAAAGGTGGGCCGTCCGTCGACGATCCGGCTCTCGACCTCGGTTGCACGCAATCCCGCGACATTGCCGTGCCCGTCGTCGATGAACTCCTGGGTGTTCACGGCGAACACCCGCTCGCCACCTTCTTCGTGCGCCATCGACGTGCGCAACATCAACGACCACATCGGCCACGGCGTCGACGCGTCGCGCGTCGCCGGCGGCCGGGGCATGATCTCGAACTGGTGCACCGAGACCGCCCCTTGCCGGTGCGCGGTCCCCAGACAGTCGGCTCCGGTGTCACCGCCCCCGATGATCACGACCCGCTTCCCTTCGGCCGTTATCGGTGAAACGGCTATGTCACCTTGCTGGACATGGTTCGACGGCGGCAGGTATTCCATCGCCTGGTGGATCCCGGCGAGGTTCCGGCCCGGGATCGGCAGATCACGCCATTGCGTGGCCCCACCGGCGAGCACGATCGCATCGTTGGCGGCACGCAGTTCGTCGACCGGGATGTCGACCCCGATCTCGGCGTTCACGACGAACGAGGTGCCCTCGGCTTCGAGTTGGGCGACACGCCGGTCGATGACCCGCTTCTCCATCTTGAACTCGGGGATCCCGTAGCGGAGCAACCCGCCGATCCGATCCGCGCGCTCGTACACGGTCACGTCATGTCCGGCACGGGTCAACTGTTGGGCGGCGGCCAACCCGGCGGGCCCCGAACCGACGACGGCGACCTTCTTGCCGGTGCGCTTCTCGGGCAGAATGGGCTTGACCCACCCTTCGGCGAACGCCCGCTCGACGATCTCGTATTCGATCTGCTTGATCGTCACCGGCGGCTGGTTGATCCCCAACACGCACGCGGTCTCACAGGGTGCCGGGCAGAGCCGGCCGGTGAAGTCGGGGAAGTTGTTGGTCGCGTGCAGTCGGTTGTACGCCGCTTCCCACTGGTCCCGGTAGACGAGGTCGTTCCAGTCCGGGATGATGTTGCCCAGCGGGCAGCCCTGGTTGCAGAACGGCACGCCGCAGTCCATGCACCGGCTCGCCTGGACCCGTACGTCCTCGGGGTCCATCGGTTCGTACATTTCCTTCCAGTCCTTCAATCGGACCGGTACTGCCCGGTGTTCGG
>JAFDWI010000332.1 GCA_018268545.1 Actinomycetota bacterium | reverse complement strand
GAGATCGTCAACAGCCACATGGATCTCGCACAGTTCAAGGGGATCTTCTGGTGGGAGTGGGCGCACCGGTTGATCGCCCGGGTCATCGGCCTCGCGCTCGCGTTGCCGTTCCTGTGGTTCCTCATCCGGCGCCGGATCCCTCCCGGATACGGGTGGCGGCTCGCCGGACTCGCGTCACTGGTGATGCTCCAGGCCGTGATCGGGTGGTGGATGGTCTCGTCCGGGCTGGTGAACCAACCCGAGGTCGCGCACCAACTCCTCGCACTGCATCTGTGCACGGCGTTGCTCCTGTTGGCCGCGCTCGTGTGGACCGCGCTCGACCTGCGCGCATTGGGTCGCGGTGAGACCAAGGTCGACGGTCGGCCCAAAGGGTGGATCATCCCCTTCATGGTCGTGCTGTTCGTCCAGTACATCCTGGGTGCGTTCCTGGCCGGCCTCCAGGGCGGGCATGTCGACAACACGTGGCCGATGATGGAAGGGGGCTGGTTCCCCCACAGCACCCATGACATGTCGCCGATGTGGACGAACGCCGTGAACAACCCGATGGGGGTTCAGTTCCTGCATCGCTGGTGGGCTGTCGTCGTGGCCTTGTTCGCGCTGTGGGTCGCCGCGAAGCTCTACCGCGCCGGGGCGCGCAAGCACGCGCTCGCGCTCGAGTTGGTCGTCCTCGTGCAGTTCACGCTCGGGGTGCTCACGCTCGTCAACCACGACCCGATCGCGTTGGCGATCGTCCACCAGGGGGTGGGCAGCTTCGTGCTGTTCGTCACGATGTTCGCCGCACATTGGGCAGCGGGCGGCGCCCGTGCCGCCGATGGCGCGACAATCACCGCATGGCAGAGCGCGACGACCTGATCCGTTTCGACATCGACGGCCGCGTCGCGCGGCTCGAGTTGCACCGACCCGATCGTCTGAACGCGTTGAACGACGACCTCCGGCTCGCCCTGCGTGACGCGTTCACGGTGCTCGAAGAGCGGCCCGACGTCTCGGTCCTGATGCTGTCGGGAGCCGGGCGGGCGTTCTCGGCGGGTGCGGACCTCCGCACGAGTGCGTATCCACCCGTGGAGGGCGACTGGGTGACTCGGCGGCACCGCACCGGAACGTGGCAGCGACTGCTCGAACAGCTCGACCGCCTCCCGCAGGTGAGTGTCGCCGCGCTGCACGGCCATGTGATCGGCGGAGGCGCCCTGCTCGCCGGTTGTTGTGACCTGCGCATCGCGGCGGACACGACCACCCTGCGGATCCCGGAACTGCTCATCGGGATGCCACTCGCGTGGGCCGGTGTCCCTGTGCTCGCCCGCGAGGTGGGCCTGGCTGTCACCCGTGACTGGGTGATGACCGGTCGAGCGGTGAGCGCGGACGAGCTGTTGCGAACGGGCTTCGTGACCCGGCTCGTCACCGCCGCAGACCTCGACGGGGCCGTCGCAGCGATCATCGACGAGTTGCTCGCCGTTCCACCCGGCCCGCTGGCAATGACCAAGGCGATGACCGGCGCGATCGGCCGCACGATGCCGGGAATGGCCGCGGCGTGGGCCGACGCCGACATCCAACAATGGACCTTCACCGAAGACGAATACCGGGACGCGATCCGCCGCCACCTGCATCGTTGAATCCAAGGCCCGGGACCGCCCCGTCTACGCTCTCGGTCGTGCTCCTCCTCGGAATCATCCTGTTCGGCATGCTGATCGGCGCGGGCGCGCAGTACATCTTGAACGGCATCCACCGTCCGATCGACTGGACGACCGCACTGATCTCGGGACTGGTCGGCTCGTTCGTGGGCGGCATGCTGCTGAGCCTGATCGGCGGCGACGGACTCGCGTTGCGCCCGAGCGGCATCCTCGGGTCGCTCGTCGGGGCCCTGATCGTCACCGCAGGAATGGGTTGGTACCAGTCCCGCAAGGCCTGATCGCACCGGGTCGACGTTGCGCGACCCTCTGACATTTGTCATCACCGATCGGTGGGATCGGCGACTGGCACATCCGCACGATCGGGCGCACAGTCGTGTCGATGACCGATTCGACGATCCATTCTGCCGCCGGCATCGAAGTCCGCGGCCTCACGAAATCCTTCGGCGACGTCCACGCGGTGCGCGGCATCGACCTGACGATCCGCCCGGGTGAGACCGTCGCGATCCTCGGTCCGAACGGTGCGGGCAAGTCCACCACGATCGACCTGCTCCTCGGGCTCGCGACCCCCGATGCAGGCACGGTCTCGATCCTGGGGGACCCGCCGGCCGTCGCCGTGAAGGCCGGTCGGGTCGCCGCGATGCTCCAGACGGGCGGGCTGATCCGCGAGATCACCGTCGGCGAACTCGTCGACATGGTCGCGTCGCTGTACGCGGCTCCGATGGACCCTGGCGAAGCCCTGGCGCTGACGGGCCTGAGCGATCTTGCGGGTCGTCGCACCGACGGGCTGTCGGGGGGTGAGACCCAACGGGTCCGGTTCGCGTTGGCCATCGTCGCGAACCCGAGCTTCGTCGTGTTGGACGAACCCACGGTCGCGCTCGACGTCGAAGCCCGCCGCGAGTTCTGGGCGACGATCCGGACGTTCGCGGACCGCGGTACGACCATCGTGTTCGCCACGCACTACCTGGACGAGGCCGATGCGAACGCGGATCGGATCGTGCTGCTGGCCGACGGACGGGTCGTTGCCGACGGGTCGGTCACCGACATCAAGGCCCATGTCGGGGTCCGCACGATCCGTTTCACCCTCGCCGGTGCGGCCACTGGTGACTTCGCCGGTCTCCCCGGTGTCGTCGATGTCGAGTGTCACGGCGACTCGGTCCGGCTCCGCTGCGACGATGCCGATTCGACGTTGCGGGCACTCGTGGCGGCACAACCGGAAGCACGCGACTTCGAGGTGCGCGGCGCGGATCTCGAAGAAGCATTCGTGCAGCTCACCGCCGATACCACCGACGCGACCGAGGAGTTCGCCCGATGAACGCCACCCGCTACATCCACTTCGAGCTGCTCCGAACCTTTCGGAATCGCCGGTTCTTCGTGTTCTCGCTCGTGTTTCCGCTCGTGCTGTTCTTCGTGATCGCGGGGCCGAACCGGAACGTGCACCTGGGTGGTCTTCCGTTTCCCACGTACTACATGGGCGGCATGGCCGCGTGGGGCACGATGGCGGCGGTGATCGCCGGGGGTGCCCGCATCGCCCTGGAACGTCAGGTCGGCTGGAACCGCCAACTGCGTCTGACGCCGCTCACACCGTCGACGTACCTGGGCGCGAAGGTCGCATCGGGTTACGCGCTCGCCGCCGTGTCGCTCATGTTGATCTTTGCCGCCGGGATCTCCCTCGGCGTCCGCCCGAGCGCGGTGGAATGGTTGTCGATGACCGGACTGATCATCGTGGGCCTCGTGCCGTTCGCGGCGCTCGGGGTGTACATCGGCCATCGCGTGAGTGTCGACTCGATGGGTCCGGCGATGGGCGGCGTCACGTCGCTGCTCGCATTGGCCGGTGGCGCCTGGGGGCCCATCGCGTCGCACGGGTTCATCCACACCGTCACCCAGGCGCTGCCTTCGTACTGGTTGGTGCGGGCCGGTCAGGCCTACCACGGCGGTCCGCACTGGCCGCCGGTCGCGTGGGTCGTGATCGGCGTATGGACGATTGTCCTGGGCGGGCTCGCCATGCGGGCGTATCAGCGAGACACCAGCCGGGTCTGAAAGGCTGGGCCCGCCGACGAACCTTGCCGTGCCGAGAACACTTCGACGAGACCGTGATGCCGACCGATTCATCCCGACGCGAAGCCGACGACCGAAGGGTCGGCTATGTCGTACCCGACGGGGCACCACTGTGGGCCCGCAGCGTCCTCGGGATCGTCTTTCCCGGGGTGTTCCTGGCATACCTCGCTCAGACCGCGGTCGGTGTCGGCCACCATGCCGATGGCGCGTGGCGGACGCTGGGTGACGCGCTGCTGATCACGTTCGGCCTCTGCTATCTGGTCATCCTGGGACGCCGGAACACCGAGCTGCGTCGTCTCGAGGCATCGGGGACGACATTGGTGCTGTTCGTCGCGATGATCGTCTGCACGTTGGTCGTCGCCCCACTCGCGCACGAAGACGTCTGGATGATGTACGTGTTCATTTCGGTGGTCGCGGTCGCGATGTTCGGCCACCGCGGTCTGATCGTGGCGGCCGGGCTCACGCTCGTCGGAATGTTCCTCCCACCGCTCGTTCCGTCGTGGCATGCAGGCGTGCAGTGGAGTCCGGCGTTCACGATTCCGCTGGTCTCCCTCGCGTTGTTCGCGTTCTTCGCCGTGGTGCGCGCGAACGCGGAGCTCACCGAAGCGAAGAGCGAGATCGCGAGGCTCGCCACCGAGGGCGAGCGCAACCGCATCGCCCGCGACCTGCACGACCTGCTCGGGCATTCGCTCACGTCCATCACGATCAAGGCCGGCTTGGCGCGTCGGCTCTCGGCAACCGACGCCGACGCCGCGGCCACCGAGATCGCCGAGGTCGAGACCCTCGCGCGTGGGGCACTCGCCGATGTGCGAGCAGCCGTGGGCGGTTACCGGGACGTGACGTTGGCGAGCGAGTTGGCCACGGGACGCGAGGTGCTGCGGGCCGCGGGCATCGAGGCGCGCTTCCCGGGTGCGATCGACACCGTCGAGGTGGCCTACCGGGCGCTGTTCGGCTGGGTCGTGCGCGAAGGGGTCACCAACGTCGTGCGCCATTCGGGGGCGACGTCGTGCGACATCACGCTCGGTGCGTCGTGGCTCGCGATCACCGATGACGGGATCGGAGGCGACCACGCCTCGGGGAACGGTCTGTCCGGCTTGCGCGAGCGGGTCGAAGCGGCCGGCGGCCGGCTCGAATCGGGTGCACGGGCCGAGGGTGGATGGCGTGTTCGTGCGACGATGTCCGCGCCCGAACCGCCCGTCGACCACGACCGTGCCGCGATGGCCGCGGCCACGACCCCGGAGTTGACGCGGTGACGATCTCGCTGCTGCTCGCCGATGACCAGACCCTGGTTCGCACTGCGCTCGCGGCGTTGTTGAACCTCGAACCCGACTTCGAGGTGGTCGCGCAGGTCGGTCGTGGCGACGAGGTCACCGACGCGGTCCTCACACATCGGCCCGACGTCGCCCTGCTCGACATCGAGATGCCGGGGCTCGACGGGTTGGCCGCAGCCGACACGCTCGCCCGCGAAGCTCCCTGGTGCCGGGTGCTGATCCTCACGACGTTCGGACGCGCCGGCTATCTGCGGCGCGCGATGGAGTCGGGGGCGCTCGGGTTCGTCGTGAAGGACGCACCGGCCGAGCAACTCGCCGACGCGGTCCGCCGTGTCGCAGCCGGTCAGCGGGTCGTCGACCCGGAGCTCGCCGCGGCGACGCTGGCGAGTGGCCCTTCGCCGCTGACAGCTCGCGAACGCGATGTGTTGGTCGCGACCCGTGACGGCGCGACGGTCGCCCAGGCGGCCCGCCGGTTGTTCCTGTCGGAAGGAACCGTGCGCAACTACTTGTCGGCGGCGATCACCAAGACCGGCGCGCACAACCGCACCGAGGCACAACGCATCGCCACCGAGCAAGGCTGGCTCTGAACGCCCGCCGGCCGATTCGGCGCACTCACGGTTCGATGACGGCCCATCCGCGGCGTTGCAGTTCGGCCGCGAGCAGCTCGGAGGGGTACTTGTGGATCTCGCGGGCCTGGGTCGCAGCGATGCGTTCGGCTGCGGTCACACGCTCCCGGGCCGGCCGGGGCGTCGGCGGCGCGTCGAGGTCGGCCGGCGCGTCGGCCTGGTCGGTGAGCAGGTCGATGAACGCGTCGGCTTCGTCACGGGTGAACTTGCCGTTGCCCTGACGTTGCGTGAACCCCATCGGCCCCCGCGCGTCACGGAAGTCGGTGTGTCCGGCCTGTTGCAACAGGGCCAACAGTTCGGCGATCTGGCGATGCGAAGCGGGCGGCCCCGCGGACTGTCCAAATGCCATGCGATCAGTCTCGCGCGCACCTGTGACAGCCGGACCGATGGTCGCGCATCAGGACGCGCATTGATCCTCGCACCAAATGGTGTAATGGTTGATGTCACGGGGAGGAGATGCTCATGAGAACCACCGTCGACATCGACGACGAACTGATCGACACCGCCGGCGTGTCATGTCCGCGGGCGGCAGTCCCACCGTGACCGGAGGTGCCTCGAG
>JAFDWI010000331.1 GCA_018268545.1 Actinomycetota bacterium | reverse complement strand
GGATCGACGCATCGGTCGCCGAACTGGTCGAAGAACGCGACGCCGTCGCCGGACTCGGACTGCTCTGAGGGTCGGTCGGTTCGGCGCCTGATGGCAGTCGCCGGGCGACCGGCGCGCAACCGGCGTACAACGCCAGGCCGATCCACGCCCCGATGGTGTTGTCGATCACATCGTTGATGTCGAACGTCCGGTAGACGAAGCCGAGCACGACCGAGATCGTCAGTTGCGCGAGCTCGAGGGACGCGGCCCACACCAGGCACGCGACGGCGATGCGTCGATACCGCAGGCGTGGCGCCAAGAGTGCGAAGAAGAAGCCGAACGGGATCGTCAACACGACATTGGCGATGCGTTGACGATCGAGGTGCCCGGCGGTGAACGGAGTATGGACCTGGAGGCCCCAGGCCCATGCTCGAACCAAGGGCCGTGTGCCGTCGTAGGTCGCGATCGCGGCGCGGACACCGTGCAAGGGCAGGAACACGACGCACCCCAGTACGACCAGATAACCGGCGAACAGGCCGTGGGTGGCCGTGGTGGCCCGATCGTGGGTGCGCGCCCGGACGAGCAGGGTCCAGGTGATCGCCGCCGTGACGAAGACGGTGAAGATCGTGATGTCCACCACGACCAGAGCGGCCGACGGTCGGGTGAAGGGAAGATGGTCGAACATCGAGTCGACCCGACGAGCGATCGGGTCAGTACGTCGTCTGTGCGCGGAGCCCCTCGAGCACATCGGCGATGCCGTCGAAGGCCGGAGCGTGTGCCATCAGCTTCGCGGTGTCACCCCCGATCCGGAGACGACCGATCATGAACGCCGTCTGGACACTGATCGAACCCGACCCGATCGCCCGTGCGGTCTCGTCGTCGCACGAGAACGTGACGTCCGCGTGGTCACCCGGGCCGGGGTGAACCCGAACCGAACCGTGATCGGCGACGATGTGCCACGCCGTCACGGTGTCATCGTCTTCACTGGTCACACGCTGACGGATCGTGAGGGAGACCTCTGCGGTCGCGGTCTGCAGTGCGGGCGACGCACGGACCGTGTCATCGAACAGACGGATCCATTCGGGCGAGGCGAAATCGACCATGCCCGACAGGGTACCCGTCACCGCTCGGTGTCGCCCACGACCAGTTCGGTGTCGCCCACGACCAGTTCGGTGTCGCGCTGCACCGGGGTGTCATCGGAGATCCCGGCCTTGGCCGCGCGGCGATGCTTGATGATCTCGATCGCCATCGGGGTCAACGACACGGCGATCACCGCGACGATCGCGAGTTCGATGTTGTCCCGGACGAAGCTGATCTGGCCGAGAAAATGGCCGAGCGTGGTGACCCCGATCGTCCAACAGAACGCACCGAAGACGTTCCAGCGGACGAACTTGCGGTAGTCCATCTGCGACACGCCTGCCACGATCGGCGTGAAGGTCCGCACGATCGGCACGAACTGGGCGAGAAACACCGACTTCGCGCCGTACTTCTCGAAGAAGTCATGGGCCTTCGCGACGTTCTCCTGTTTGAACAGTCGAGAGTCGGGTCGGTGGAACAACGCCGAGCCGACCTTGCGCCCGAAGAAGTAGCCGACCTGGTTTCCCACGACCGCCGCGATGAACAGCAGCGGCAGCACCACGACGAGTGACGGCAGGTGCTTCGCGAGGGGCCCGAACACCGAGGAATCCATCGCGGCGGACGACGTGAGGAAGCCCGTGAAGAACAACAGCGAGTCGCCGGGCAGGAAGAACCCGACGAACAGGCCGGTCTCGGCGAACACGATCGCCATGACCACCCAGATCGCCGCCGGGCCGGCCTTGTCGAACCAGAACTCCGGGTTCATGAACTTCGGCCCGAGGGCCAGGAGGAATCCGAGCATCGGGCGATCCTACTTTCGAGAAGCTGACACGAAGCTGAACGTCGGTCCGATCTCGCAGTGACCGGCGATGCCAGGCATGCGCATCGTCAGGTGCTGGGTGCCGACAGCGATGACCGGACGTCTTCGAGGCGCGTCTTGAGGTCGTGCTGGTCGTGTCCGAGTTCGTCGAGCCACATGTCGACGGCCTGCAGAAGGATCGCGTCGGTGTTGCCGGACATGACGGCCTTCGCCTTCTCGGTGTCGGCTTCGGTTGCCGCCGCGCTCTCGCCCGCTCCTTCGAGGTCGAGGGCCGAACCCTGGCGCTTCGAGTACACGATGAACCCGATCACGACGACCACGGCGACGATTGCGACGAGGATGCCGATCGGCTTCATCGAATCCTGGAGCTGCGCCAGTTTGTCCTTGTGGCTCAGGTTGATCACGGCGGGCAGCACCAACAGGGCGATCAGGTTCATCACCTTGATCAGCGGGTTCAGCGCCGGGCCTGCGGTGTCCTTGAACGGGTCACCGACGGTGTCACCGACGACGGAGGCCTTGTGGGCCTCGGAGCCCTTGCCGCCCTCGTTGCCGTCCTCGATGTACTTCTTGGCGTTGTCCCACGCACCACCGGAGTTGTTGAGGAAGTTCGCCATCAACAAACCGGTGATGATCGCCGCAGCCAGGAATCCGCCCAGGGCGTACGGCCCGAGCCCGAATCCGACGACGACCGGCATCAACACCGCGATCATGGCCGGGGTGGCGAGTTCGCGCAGCGCCGCCGAGGTGCAGATGTCGACGACCGGACCGTGGTCGGCCTTGCGCTGGCCGGCCATGATCTGGCCGTCGGCGAACTGGTGTCGGACCTCTTGGACGACCGTTCCGGCGGTCCGGGAAACCGCCCGGATCGCGAGCGACGAGAAGATGAAGGCGATCGAGCCGCCGAGCAGCGCTCCGATGAAGACGCGTGGGTCGGCGATGTTGATCGCGAACGTGAACGTCTCGTGGGCCGCGGTGCCGACCGATTCGACGATCGTCTCACCGTAGGAGGCGAACAGGGCGACCGCCGCGATGACCGCGGAGCCGATCGCGAAGCCCTTGGTCACGGCCTTGGTCGTGTTGCCCACCGCGTCGAGCCCGACCATGATCTCTTCGGCTTCGCCGTCGAAGTTGCCGGACATCTCGGCGATCCCGGCAGCGTTGTCGGCCACGGGTCCGAAGGTGTCCTCGGCGACGATGATCCCGGTCGTGGCGAGCATCCCGATCCCGGCGAGGGCGATCAGATAGGTCGAGAACCGCAGGTTGCCGCCACCGAGGGCGATCGCGCCACCGATCGCAGCGGCGATCGCCACCAGCGACCACACAGACGACTCGAGGCCACCGGAGATGCCTTCGAGCACGGTCGTGGCGGGTCCGGTGCGGGTCGACTTGGCGATGTCACGAACCGGCTTGTACTCCGTCGCGGTGTAGTAGGCGGTGATCTTGGAGATCACGAACCCGAGGACCACGCCGAGCACGACCGCACCGAACATGCGAGCGCCGGGCTGGCCGAGCGAGGCGCCTGCCGGGTTTCCGACGTAGCCGAAGGCAAGCCCCGCGGCGCCGATGATCGCGATGACCTGGGCCACGCCGACACCCCGGTTGATGACCTTGAGTGCGTCGGATTCCCCGGGGCGTGCCTTCACGGCGAAGATCCCGATGATCGAACCGACGATGCCGATCGCCATCATCGCGATCGGGAAGACCAGGCCGCGGGCAGCCACCTCGGCGCCGAGGCCGAGACCCTTGGTGCCGAATGCGCTCACACCGAGGATCACCGAAGCGACGATCATGACGCCGTAGGACTCGAACAGGTCGGCCGCCATGCCGGCGCAGTCGCCGACGTTGTCGCCGACGTTGTCGGCGATCGTGGCCGGGTTCCGGGGGTCGTCCTCGGGGATCCCGGCTTCGACCTTGCCCACCAGGTCGGCGCCGACGTCGGCCGCCTTGGTGAAGATCCCGCCGCCGACGCGGAGGAACAAGGCGAGCAACGAGCCACCGAAACCGAACCCGACGAGGATCGCCGATGCGGTGTTCTGGAACACGAGGATGATGATCGTCGCACCGAGCAGACCCAGGCCCGCGGTCGACAGCCCCGCGACACCACCGGTGCGGAACGCGACCTGCAACGCCTTGGGGAAGTTCTTCTCGACGGCGGCGTTCGTCGTGCGGACGTTGCCCTTCGTCGCGAGCCACATGCCGAGGAAGCCGATCGAGGCCGAGAACGTGCCGCCGACGAGGAAGGCGATCGTCCGGAACAGACCCGACTGGGCGAAGCTCAGCGCGACCTCGCCACCGGGCTTGGTCAGCGAACTCGCCGTGATGAACACCAGCACCGCGAGCGGCACGACGATCAGACCGATGGTACGGAACTGGCGCTTGATGTACGCCATCGCACCTTCGTGGATGTTGTCGGCGATCTCGGCCTGGTCGCCGGATCCGGTGTCGGACGCGAGCACGCCCTTGGCGAGCACGAGTGCTGTCGCAACCGAGATCAGTGCAATGACGAGAGCGGTGATCAGCAGGATCTTGTCGCGGCTTGCCAGGTCGAAAACCTGGTAGCCACCTTCCGCAGCGAGCAGTTGGGGCATGAAAATTCCTTGAACGGCGCCCGGTCGATTCCGGGGTCGGGCGGGATGGAAGTGACGGCGCGCGGGGTCACGACCTGCGCGCAGCGCCGGTACTTGGTTACTACGTCGGGCCATCGTGGAACAACCCGAGGGGCG
>JAFDWI010000330.1 GCA_018268545.1 Actinomycetota bacterium | reverse complement strand
GTGGGGCGGGGGGAGTGGGGCGGGGGGAGTGCGGCGGGGGAGCGAGGGATCCGTTTCGGGGCCGCTCGGTCGGAGATTCTGCATCGGCGCGGTCGGTCCGTGAGTCAGACCGGCGGTGCGCGGGCCCCACTCCCCATTATCACTGTCAGTCGAGGACGGCGGCGGCGATCCGGTTCTCGCACTCGCGTTCGTCCCACCAGTTGAGCTGGAGGGATTTGGCACGGCGGAAGTACAGCTGGATGTCGTATTCAACCGTGAACCCGATCCCACCGAAGACCTGTTGGGCCATCGCGGTGGTGTCCCGGAAGACCCGGCACGCGAACGACTTTGCCATCGGGGCGAGCTTGGCCACGTCCCGCCCCTCGGACCGGGCCCATGCCGCCTCGTAGGCGAGCAGCGTCGAGCCGTCGGTCTCGGTCTTCGCATCGGCCAGGTAGTGGGCGATCGCCTGGAACGCGCCGAGCGGTTTGTCGAACTGTTCGCGGTCCTTCGCGTACTGCACGGTGATCTCGAGGGCATAGCGGGCGCCACCGTTGGCGAGTGCCGCGGCGATGATCGCGCCGTCGAGCATCGTGTCATCCCACGCCTTCCACGCATTCGCACCGACGCCGCCGAGGCGGTCGGCCGCGGTGACGCGGACCCCGTCGAGATCGACGTCGTACTGGGTGTCCGAGGCGATCGAGGTCTTCTGGGTGAGGGTGACCCCGTCGGCCTTCGGGTCGATCAACACGACGGCGATGTCCTCGGACGCATCACCGGTCCGGACGAGCGTGACGATCCGTTCAGCCGACGACGCGAAGAAGACATGACGTTTGCGCCCCGAGATGACCAGATCGTCCCCGTCGGCGACCCCGCGGACCTGGACGCCCGCCGGGGAGAAGCCGTTCTCGGGTTCCAGCCACGCAATCGACAGGATCGACTCGCCCTTCGCAATGCGGGGTAACCATTCGGCCTGCTGTTCGGCGGTCCCGGCGCGTGCGATCAGCCCGGCGGCGAGCACCGACGACACGTACCACGGCGAGGGAACGAGGGACCGGCCGAGCTCTTCGGCGACCACGACGCCCTCGATCGTCCCCATGCCCGACCCGCCGTGCTCCTCGGCGATCAGCAGGCCCAGCAGGTCCGATTCGGCCAGCTGGTTCCAGAACTCGGGAGCGTAGCCGACCGGGTCGTCCTCGAGGTCGCGGACCATCGCCGCGATGGTGTCCTGCGAGCAGATGCTGCGTACGACATCGCGCAGCATGTCCTGTTCATCGGTGAAATCGAGATCCATGTCAGCGGTTCCTTACGGGTCGTCCGGTTCGAGCGGGGTTTCGGGTGTGGGTTGCGGACACCTGGCATCGGGGATGTCCGCTCACAGCGGGAGAAGTCGACGTCGATACGGTCACGGGACCCACCGTTCACCGGCGCGTCCCCAGGGGTTGTCGTCTTCGGACACGGGCATCGCCATGCGGGCGGTACAGGAGCACTTGGTGACCCCGTCGACGGTCAGCGCGACGTCCAGATCGACCCACCCACACCCGGTGGCATCGGTGGAGATCCGAGTGACGTTCGCGTCGAAGGCCATCGTGTCCTGGGGGAAGATCGAACCGGAGATCCGGAACTTCATCCGGCCCAGCCGGCCCTTCGGACCCGACCAGTCGGTCAGGTAACGCTCGAAGAAGTGCGCCAGGTTCGGGGTGTTCAAGAAGATGTCCCGCACCCCGTTCCGGAGCGTCGCGAACGCATGGTCGTGGTGCATCGGTCGCCAGTCGCGGGTCGCGAGCGCACCGAGGACGACGGTCGACGCACTCACGCCCTGGATGAGCGACGGAAGGGCTTCACCTTCGGTCACGTCGGGCAGCGTGCGTGACGCGGAACCGGTGGGACGGGTCGTGTCCCCGGGTGGCGCCCCGATCAGCGCCGGGTCGAGTTCCGTGGCAGCATCGAGGCGGGCGGGGGTCTCAGACGCGGTGTCATCGGCCGGCCGGTCGCGGCGATACCCGAACCCGGTGTAGGACTCCTGGGCGACCAGGGCACCGGCCGCGTTGTGGTATTCGACGTCGATGACCCAGAACCGACCGGTCCCGAGTTTGGTCGTCTTGGCCGCCGACACCGATCGCAGGATCTGATGCGTCGAGAGCACATCGCCGGGGCGGACCGGAGCGTGAAAGATGATCGTGTTGTCGGTCATCACGGCTTCGGGAAGGTTGAGCGCGGCCTTCAGATCGAAATGCGCCTGCAGGGGCAGCGCGCCTTCGGTCCGGTTCGGGGCCCAGTGGTGCGGGCGGAACCAGACCGAGATCATCGTCGGAGGTGCGATCGGCCCGCCACAGAGCTCCTCTGCCACGGCCCGGTCCCAGAACAACGGGTTGCCGTTCTCGACCGACGCGCAGCCGGTGAACACATAGCCCATCTCGACCGGGAACTCACCGGTCGTCGGATACTGGATCTCACCGACCTTGGTGGCGATCTCGGCGGGAATGTCGTCGGCGACGGCGTCGGTCATGTCGGTGTCTCCTCGGTCATGCGATCCTCGGTCATGCGATCACGCCCTCGGTCCGCAATGCGGCGATCCGCTCGGCGGGCACGCCGGCTTCGGCGAACACGGCGTCCGTGTCGGTCACGGTCACATCCGGCACCGGAATCGTGCCGGTGATCGGATCCTGTCCGGCGAGCATCGGGGCCAGCTGGTCGAACGTCCCGTGGACCGGGTGCACCGCCTGCACGATGACGCCACGAGCACGCTGGTGTGGGTCGGTGACCACTTCGTCGATCCCCTGAACGGGGGCGACGCAAGCATCGACGCCGTCGAATGCGGCCAGCCAGTCATCGCGGTCGCGGGAGGCGAACGCAGCGGTGAGCGTGGCGCGCAGCCGCGGCTGGGCGTCGTCGTCGTACTGGTCGGCGGCCGAGTCGGCACACCCCAGCACCACGCACAGGTCCGCGAAGAACTTCGCCTCGATCGCGCCGATGGCGACCCATCGACCGTCGCCGCACCGGTAGGTGCCGTAACAGGCGTAGCGGCCCGACAGCACGTCGTGGCCCGGTTCGGGCACCGCGCCGGTCGCGAGGTGTTCGTCGACCATGAGCGAGGTCAGATTCAGCACCCCGTCGGTGATCGACACGTCGAGGTGCTCACCGGTCCCGGTCGCGTGTCGTCGCAGCAGAGCCGCGAGGATCGCGATGACCGCGTGCATCCCACCCCCGGCCGAGTCGGCGAATGTCGCCCCGGGCAGGCCGGGCTTGTCGCCGGGGGCCCGCTCGGCGGTGGCGAGCGCGCCCCCGAGCGCCTGGTAGTCGATGTCGTGGCCGGCGTGCGACGCGCGCGGCCCGGTCTGGCCGTAGCCGCTGGTCGAGCACAGGATGATCCCGGGGTGACGTGCAGCGAGGGAGTCGTAGCCGAGGCCGAGCTTGGCGAGCACGCCAGGGCGGAACGACTCGATGATCACATCGGCCGAGTCGACCAGATCGAGGAACACCTCACGCCCTGCGTCGGCCTTCAGATTGATCTGGACCCTGCGGGTGCGACGCTGCGCCGAGGACGCGGAGTGGTTCGGAACGACCTGGCGCGCGGCGTCACGGGGGACGGGTGCGACCTTGACGATGTCGGCGCCGTAGTCCGCCAGGATCGACGAGGCGCGTGCCGCGGGCCCCACCGAGGCGAGGTCGAGCACGCGCACCCCGGCGAGCGCGGAGGGACGGGGAGAGGTCGGGTCGGGCATCACGGGCGAGGCGTGTTCGGCGGGCCGGATCAGAAGTTCTTCGGGAGGCCGAGGCCGCGCCGGTCGATGATGTTGCGTTGGATCTCCGAGGCGCCGCCGCCGATCGTGTCGATCACCGTGTAGCGGTAGGTCGACTCCGCTCGGCCCTCCATGGGTGCATCCGGGGTCTTGACCCGAAGTTGGGAACCCGGCCCTCCGATGTCCATCGACGCGTTCGCGAGGCGCTGCGAGAACTCGGTCGCGAACAGTTTGTACTCGGAGGATTCCACGGTGGGTGGGGGCACGTGTCCACCGGCTTTGTTCGCGGCTTCGCCCTTCATCGACTCGGCCACGACCTTGAGGCCCATGACCTTCGCGACCTCGGCCTCGGTGTGGAGTCGGGCGAGGCGTTGGCGGATGACCGGGTCATCCTTCAGCGGTTCGCCGTCACGCATCGTCTCACGGACGTAGTCGGTGAGCACGTCGAGGCGCTGGCGCATCGGCGAGAAGGTGAACATCGTGAAGCGCTCGAGGTCGAGCGCCTGGGAGATGTACTGGAAACCGTGGTTGACTTCGCCGACCACGTAGGCGTCGGGGACGAACACGTTGTCGATGAACACCTCGTTGGTGCGCTCGTCGCCCATGGTCCAGATGCCGTTGATCGTCACACCGGGCTGATCGAGCGGCACGAGCATGAGTGTGATGCCGTGGTGCTTGTTGTTCGGGTCGGTGCGGGTGCCGAGCCAGTACCACTCGGCAAAGTGCGCCGAGGTGGTCCAGGTCTTCTGGCCGTTCAACAGCCAACCGTCGACCCCGTCCTTGGTGTGCCGCTCGGCCTTGAGCTTCATCGACGCGGCGTCGGATCCGGCGTTCGGCTCGGAGTAGCCGACGGCGAACTCGATCTCGTTTTTCAGGATCTTGGGGAGGAACTCGGCTTTCATGTCGTCGGAGGCCTCGTGGATGATCGTCTTGCCGACGATGCCGACGCCCTTGCCGATCTGCGGACCGCCCCGTCCGGCGAGCTCCTCGTTCAGCAGGTACTCGTAGACGCCCTCGCCGTCGGAGCCGCCGTACTCGACGGGCCAGGTGATCCCGAGCCAACCCTTCTCACCGAGCTTCGCCATGAATGCGCGTCGCTTGGGCGTGTCGACGATCTGGGCCATGTTCTCGCGGGTGACGTCGAAGACGTCGGGGTCGTCGTTGGCGTCCAGGAAGGCTCGCACCTCCTCGACGAAGGCGAGTTGTTCGGGCGAGAAGTCGAAGTTCACCGGTGGCTCCTGGGTTGGAGGGAAGGGCCGCGCCGGCGTCGGTGGCGATGCTGCGCCTTCAAATCTGACGACCCGTCAGAAACTAGCGCGCGGGACGAGGATCGGCAATCCGTCAAGAACGGAATGAATGCTCGGCAGCGGCGCGTAGGGCTTCCGTTACGCTACGTACAGTATTTGAAAAATACGCTACGGAGGGGTTGACATCGGTCACATGCGGCGCGATGGTGCGCTTGCGTCGGCTCGTCCGAACGCAATTCCCCGATCACTCCTGAGGAGTCCCTCCATTCATGTCAGTCAAGAACGGCCGTACCCGCGTCGCCCTGCTCACCTCGGTGCTCGCGCTTGCACTCACCGCCGCAACGTTCACTGCGGCTCCGTCGGGCGCAGACACGACGATTCCGATCCACTGGAAAGTCCAGGCGTCGACTCACATCAAGTCACTGAACATGGACGTGGCGATCCCGGCGGGCACCTTCGACGGTGAGGTCGACCTGACAACCGGAGCGCTGACCGGCAGCCTGAACCTGCCGCCCGCGTCCAAGACGATCTCCCTGTTCGGCATGCCGATTGCGACCACGACCTTCGCAATGAGTCAGAACGGTCCGATCACCGGCCACGTCGATCTCGCGAACATGACCGTGACCGTGAACTCGTCGTTCAACTTCTCGATCAAGAGCGCGACGCTGTCATTCCTGCCGTGGTGGAACATCGTCGGGAACTCGTGCACCGGTACGCAGCCGATCAACGTGTCGATGACCGGCCCGGTGAACCTGAGCGGTGCCTCGACCTTCACGGCGGACTACGCGCTGCCCAAGTTGAAGAACTGCGGATTCGCCACGCCGTTGATGAACCTCATCATCCCCGGAGGCGGCAACACCTTCACCGCCACGTTCGGCCCGGCCTGATCGGACAACGAACGCGGTAACGCCGACCGGCTTCCGGTCAGGAGCGGGTGGATCCGGGCACCGTGCCCGGGTCCACCCGCCGTCGCGTTCCGGACGAGTTCATGCTGCGTCGACTCGATCCCGGACGCGCCCGTCATGGCCATGTGACACCATGCCGACATGGAGATCACCGCGGCCGTGCTTCGAACGGCAGATGGGCCCTATCGACTCGAGCGGGTCACCCTCGATGAACCCGCCGAAGGTGAGATCGTGGTGCGGATCGTCGGCGCGGGTCTGTGCCACACCGACCAGCTCCCACGGGCACTCGGCATGGTCCCGATCGTCACGGGCCACGAAGGAGCAGGTGTGGTCGAAGCCGTCGGGCCGAGCGTGGAGCGTGTGGCTGTCGGCGACCACGTCGTCTGTTCCTACGACTCCTGCGGGACGTGCGCCGCATGCGGCCGAGGGGAGCCGTGGAACTGCGAGACGTTCCTGATGCGGAACCTCACCGGTCGCGACGTGAACTGGGCCACGCGCATGCACGGCGCCGACGGCGAGGAGATCGCGTCACGGTGGTTCGCACAGTCGTCACTGGCCACGCACGCACTCGTCCCGGAACGCAACGTCGTCGTCGTGGACCCGTCGCTGTCGCTCGAATTGCTCGGCCCACTGGGGTGTGGATTGTTGACCGGTGCCGGTTCGGTGCTCGAAGCCCTGTCGGTCCGTGCCGGTGAACGCCTCGTCGTCTTCGGCGCCGGTGCCGTCGGGTTGGCGGCGGTCATGGCCGCAGCGGCGGTCGGAGCCGACCGGATCGTCGCCGTCGATGTGCAACCTCGTCGTCTGACGTTGGCATCCGAACTCGGTGCGACCGACACCGTCCCCGGTGGTGGTGACAGCCTCGGGACCGACCTGTTGGGCGTACTCGGCGGCCTCGCCGACGTCAGTTTCGACACGACGGGTGTGCCGGTAGTGATCCAGGCGGCGCTCGGCGTGCTCCGCCCCGGCGGACGTTGCGGCCTGGTCGGGATCCAGCACGGCGATCTCACCCTCGACCCGGGCGCGCTCATCGGGAAGACCGTCACCGGCATCCTCGAGGGCAATTCCGATCCACACGTCGTGATCCCGCGGCTGATCGGGTTGTGGCAGGACGGCAAGTTCCCGATCGAACGGCTCGTGCAGACCTTCCCGCTCGCGGCCATCAACGAAGCCGAGGAGGCGTCGCTGTCGGGCGAGGTGATCAAACCGGTATTGCTCCCCGGGTGATGATCGCTTCGAAGTGGGCCTGCTCTCGTGTCGCGCTCGTCCGGCGCAGGGTCGAGCGCAGGGTCGTGAGCTCGGCGCGAACTTCCTGTTGGTCGACAGCCCCGTCCTCGGGGCGTCCGCATGGAGCTGGGTCGGCGGGCACCTCGTGAGGTTTGGTCGCGAGGTCGCCGTGCCCGACCTTCGTGTCGCCGCGGTCAACGGAGATCCGGACGAATTCGTCGGCGCGGCATGCTGTGCCGTGCCGGACTCATGGAGCGAAGTGGTCCTCGTCGCCCACAGCGGAGCGCGCTCGCGCCGAGGATCGCTACCTGGATTGGTCGGCGAACGATCCGCATTGTTTTCCTGGACGCGGTCACTCCTCCCGGTCGAGCATGACGACGGCGAGCGCCGATTTCCTCGACCACGTCAGAGCCTGTCGCTAACGTCCGCCCAGGTCAGTGGCGGTGTGGCGAAGTGCTGTGAAAGGACGCAGGACGAAGGCGCACACACAGTGCGACGAGGACGAGGACGCAGGCAGAACGAGTCCACATCGGCTCTGAGCGGGCATG
>JAFDWI010000032.1 GCA_018268545.1 Actinomycetota bacterium | reverse complement strand
GGATCGGGAAGGATCGACGTGGTCACCGGCGTCGTGAACGACGGCACCAGCAGTTGCAACTCGAGCGCGCCGTTCGAACGATTCCAGTTGCCGACCAGGTAGGTTCGCCCCCCGGACCCGGGTCGGCCGTCGGGCAACGGGATCGTGCCGGCCGCGCCGACCCGGAACGTCCCCGACTCGAGCGTGAACACCGCGTCGTATGAGGACAGATCCGGGTGGTCGACGTCGACGGGCACGGTCGTGGTCGTCGTCGTGGTCGTGTTCGCCGCGGCGAGCACCGCTTCGGGGACGGGCTCTGCGTCGGCCCAACCCACCGTCGTCGTCGCCACACCCGTCGGACAGGCCCCTTCGAGAGTCCGGCGGGTCGTCGCGGTCGAACACGTCACCAGCCGGGTCGCTCCCGCACCCGGCGACGTCGAGATCCAACCCACCGGCCCCATCGGCGTCGCGCCGCCACAATCGGGAGCAGTCGACAGCCACGTCGAACTCGGATAGGTCGGAACGGTGGCGTCGTCGTTCCCGTCACCGCATTCGTATGCCATGACGGTCCCCGGCTGCGCGTCATAGGCGAGGCGCCACTGGCGGGTCTGCATCACGTATCCCGAGGGCAACGGACGAGACGAGGTCCACACCGCGCCGGTTTCGGGGTCGGTGCCGGTGCGCACGACGGTCGTTCCGGCGTTCTCGAACCCACACGTCGGATCGGACAGGTCGTTCGCGTGCAACCACGTCGAATAGGCGGGTTTGGGTACGCCATCGGCGGTGATCAGCCCAAGGTACAGACCGAACTCACCGAGGTTGTCGTGCAGCGAGTGATAGATGAACGACTTCACCCCGGGGGTGCCCAACACCCCTTCGAACGCCTGGCACAGCGACGCGGCCTGTTGTGCGTCGAACATGCCCGGGTTGTTGAGGCCCTGTTCGGTGAATTCTACGTTCCAGGCGGAGGGCACATCCGGGTAGGTGGCGCGCAGCCAGCCGACCACGACGCCCGGGTCTCCGAGCGTCGCATAAGGCAGGTCACGCGCGTCGATGGTCGGGGTCACCGAACGCGGATACGGGTGCAGCGCGAGTTCCCAGGCACGATTCCCGAGCAACGGCACCAACTTGGGCAGGAACGTCTTGATCGAATACGACGGGTGCACGTCGTCGGGTCGGTCGAGGACCTTCTCGAAATGCTGGGTGAGGGGGATCAACACCTCGGCGTTCGGTTGCACGGCACGGATCGCGTCATAGGAGAGGTCGTAGATGTCGGCGTAGTCCTGCACCCACGAATCGAGATTGCACGGCACCCCGGCGCCACAGCCGGTGTCGAACCACTGGTTGAGGTTGACCTCGTTCTGGATCACGAAGTCGGTGATGCGCCCGTTCCCGCTCGCGCCGTCGTAATGGTACGCGAGGTACGCGGCGAAGCGGGCCGCGTCCTCGGGATGGTCCGGTACGCAGAACACGTCGCTCCAAGCGTTGTACGGCACGCACGGACGCGCACCCCGCGCCCACGCGGGTGTCGCGAACACGATCGCCATCACCGGCAGGCCGGCCGCGGTGAATGCCTTGATCTGTGCATCGACGTCCGCGGGCGGCTTGAAACAGTGTCCCTCGAAGGTGTCGTAACCGGACGGGCACGGCAGCGCCAGACGGGTCGGTTCGAAGGCGGCCCAGGAGGTGTCGAGCCGACCGATGCCCATCGTGGCCATCGCCGAGGCGGGATCGGGCGCGCCGACGAAATTTGTCACCCCTTTGATGTCCCAGAACCCCCGGTCCGGGTGGAACGACGGATCGTCCAGTTGTGCGGGACCGAACCGATCGGGGGCATGACCGATCGAGGGTTGGGCTGCCGGGGCCGAGCCGATCGTGTGCACCACGCCGACCGCGACGAGCAGCACACCGAGGGCGACCACGATTCCCACGCGACCCACCCGGATCCGACGGCCGACGCCGCCGAGGTGGCGCGCACCGCCACCGACACGACCCGGGTTCTGTTTCACGTATCGACGACCGTCCATCCGAGATACTCACCGCCCCAACTGTTCGCGAACCCGCTCAGTGTGTCACGCGAACGCGCCATGGCGACCTGGTCGAGCACTTCGGTGTCGGTGACCGCGAACCGCGCCGGCGCCGATCCCCCGTCGTCGACCGCGGCATCGTAGACCGCATCGAGGCCCGCGTCCCGTAACGCGGCCGCAGCCTGGTCGGCCTCGGCGAGCGACGGGAACGAGAATCGGTGTTCGACGGTGGACCCGTGTTCGGCGTCGCGGCACCCCAGGGATGCATCCTCGACGCGACGACGATCCGCGTCGGCGGTCACCGCATCACCGAACAGCGAACGGTAGAGGCTCCAAGCCGGATCCTCGGCGACATCGATGTCGACCGCGAACTCGACGTCGACGTCGGCGTCGTCGATCGGCCCGAACACGTCGCCACCGACCGTCACCCCGCAGGCCTCGGGGGTCGCGGTGTGGAAGATCAGGTCGCGGAATCCCGGGACGGTCAGCACCGCGACGAGCACGGCATCGTCGCCGAACCGGTCGACCAGGTGCTCCTCGCATGCGATGAGCGCGGCGGCCGTGTCCGCATCGGGGAACGCACGCGCTTTCGGATCGCCGTAGCGCAGGCGAACCTGGACCCGCCACGACCGGCCACTCGTCGGCCCGTACGCGACGTACCCGGCGTGGATCCGCACACCCGACAACGCGTCGTCGTGGGCAACGACCCCGACGAGCCAGGTGTCGGTGACATCGTCGGGCATCGGTACTAGCCTCGCAGATCTTGGAACCTCGTCTGCGCTGTCCCCGCACGGGCGCGATCGCGCTGCTCGCGTTGCTGGCCATCACGTCGGCGTGTACCCGGTCGACCCCCTCGACGGCGTCGACCTCGACGGGTGGGACCGGCACGTCGGCACCCTCGACGAGTCGACGGGTCCCGAAGGCCTCGATCGCCTGGCACGACTGCGACAATTCGCCGCCGACGTTCCACTGCGCGACGATCCAGGTTCCGCTCGACCACGCGAAACCGGACGGGCCCAAGATCAGCCTCGCACTGGTGAAGCGCTCGGCGACCGGATCGTCGGGCACGGCCGAACCGCTCCTGGTCAACCCGGGAGGTCCCGGCGGATCCGGTATCGACTTCGTCGAGCACAACCTGTGGTCCCGAGCCCTCAGCGACCACTTCGACATCATCGGGTTCGACCCCAGGGGGGTCGGCGAGTCGAGCCCGATCAACTGCGGTTTCGACGTCGGCAAGTTGTACTCCCCCGACCCGGCACCCCGGACGCCGCAAGGTGTCGCCGCGCTCGAAGACGTCTCGAAGGCCTACGTCGCCTCGTGTGCCGAGCACGCCGCGTCGATGCTCCCTCACATGGGGACCCGCGACGTCGCCGACGACATGGACGACATCCGAGTCGCCCTCGGCGTCGACAAGATCAACTACCTCGGCTACTCCTACGGCACCGCGATCGGTCAAGTCTACGCCGATCGCCACCCCACCCACATCCGGGCGATGGTGCTCGACGGGGTCGTGCGGCTCGGTCAGTCCGGGCTCGACGCGGCACGCGACCAGGGGACCGCGTTCGACAAGGTGCTCACCCAGTTCTTCGCCCAGTGCAAGAACCTCGTCGGCTGCCCGGATGATCCCCGGGCGGCGTTCCTCCAGGTCCAGGACCGTCTGCGCGACGGCACGATCCCGTCGACGGGCATGGATCGCCCGCTCACCTCGGGCGCATTCCAACTCGGGGTCGGCCAGGCGCTGTACAGCCCGAGGCTGTGGGACCCGCTCGCCTTCGGGTTGGCCAACGCGGCCCAGGGAAACGGTGGGACCATCCTGATGCTCTCCGATGAATACCTCGGGCGCCAAGGGGACGGGACGTACTCGAACCAGACCGACGTGTACTTCGCGGTGAGCTGTCTGGACTGGGACTGGCCGAAGGATCCCCAGGCGGTGCTCGACGCAGCGGCCGCGGTCGCGAAGACCTCGCCGTATCTCGCCGAAGGCATCGTCACCGACTACATCCGGTGCGCCTATTGGCCCGTGGCACCCGATCCGCTCACGCCACCGAAAGCCAAAGGCTCACCGTTGATCGTGGTCGTCTCCACCACCGACGACCCGGCGACCCCGTACTCGAACGGCGTCGACCTCGCAAAGCAGCTCCCGAGAGCCGCGCTGATCACCAAGGTCGGCTCCCAACACACCGCGTACGGAAGCGGGAACGCGTGTGTCGACAATGCGGTCGAGGCGTACCTCGTCTCGTTGCGGCCCCCCGTCGCGGGCCTTCGCTGCAGCTGAAGGAGTCCGAGGGGACCTTCAGCCTGCGAGGCCGGTACCGACGAGGGGTTCGAGCACCAGGTCGGGTTTGTCGCCGATGAGCCGCTGGAGCCAGAACTCCGATTCGAACAATGCGAGCAACGTCCCGTCGGATCGCGCCAGCACGGTGACACCCTGCATGCCACGCAGCGCCGCCGCGCTCGCGGTGTCGGTGACCCGCGCGACGGTGTAGCGGGTCGGGCTCAGCTCGACGGGTGCACCGAACTCGTTCTGGAGTCGGTGCACCGCGACGTCGAACTGCATCGGCCCGACCGCCGCGAGCATCGGCGCGGAATCGCCGAGCTCCGCGTCACGCAACACCTGCACGACACCCTCTTCGTCGAGTTGGGTGATCCCGCGGCGGAACTGTTTGTAACGCGCCGTGTCGGTCACCCTGGCCACCTGGAAATGCTCGGGAGCGAAACTCGGGATCGCCGGGAACTCGACCGGTTCACCGAACCACAGGGTGTCGCCGACACGCACGTCGTTCGCGTTCACGAGTCCGACAACGTCACCCGGATAGGCGTCCTCGACGGTCTCGCGGTCACGGCCGAACACGGTGTGCGCGTACTTGGTCGAGAACGACCGACCGGTGCGGCCGTGGGTGAGGACCATGCCCCGGTCGAACCGGCCCGAACAGACCCGGAGGTATGCGATGCGGTCGCGGTGTGACGGATCGAGGTTGGCCTGCACCTTGAACACGAAGCCGCTCATCGGCGCATCGAGCGGGCGCGGGTTGCCATCGACGTCGAGACGCGGACCCGGACCCGGTGCAAGGTCGATCACCGAGTTCAACAGCAGCCGGACCCCGAAGTTCGTGAGCGCCGAACCGAAGAACGTCGGGGTGAGCTCCCCGGCCAGGAACAGCTCCGAATCGAACGTCGCTCCGACCGCGTCGAGCAGTTCGAGGCCCTCCGCGGCAACGTCCCACGCGTCGCCCTCCTCACGGTGGGCTCGTTCGGCCGACACGAGCTCTTCGGGCGCTTCGGTCGCCCCACGGGCAACCCTGGTGAACCGGACGAACGAGCCGTCGCGCCGGTCGACCACACCGCGGAAATCGCCCGCGATCCCGACCGGCCAGGTCATGGGGGTGGCCGGCAGCCCGAGGCGATCCTCGATCTCGTCGAGCAACTCCAACGGTGTACGACCGGGGCGGTCCCATTTGTTGACGAAGGTGAGCAACGGGAGCCCACGCGCCCGGCACACCTCGAACAACTTGAGGGTCTGGGCCTCGATGCCGCGCGCCGCGTCGAGCACCATGACCGCGGCGTCCGCGGCGGCGAGCACCCGGTAGGTGTCCTCGGAGAAATCCCGGTGGCCCGGAGTGTCGAGCAGGTTCACCACGTGGTCCCGGTACGGGAACTGCAACACCGTGGACGTGATCGAGATCCCACGCTGCTGTTCGAGCTCCATCCAGTCCGAGGTCGCCGAGCGGCGATCACCACGGGCCTTGACCGCGCCGGCGCTCCCACCGCCGAGCGCGCCGCCGTACAACAGGAACTTCTCGGTCAGCGTCGTCTTGCCCGCGTCGGGGTGCGAGATGATCGCGAACGTCCGTCGCGGGCGGGGGCCCACGTGGGCATGCTCGGCGTGCTCGTTCACGACGGATCAGCGTACAAAGCAGCGTGGCGGCAGCCCTGTTCGACCGCGGCCGACGGGACCGCGACGCGACGGTGGATCGCCGCCACCGAACTGCCAAGCTGAACATCATGACGACCCCGAACGTTGCCCCGATCGACCGTGGAATCCTCGACGAGGCGGTCGCCCTCGCCCGCCGGGCCGGCGAGTTCACGCTGGGGTACTTCCGTCGGGCGGACCTCGAGATCGACACCAAGGGCGACGGCACACCGGTGACCGCCGCCGACCGCGGCGCCGAGGCCCAGCTGCGGGCCGAGATCGCCGAGACGTTCCCCGACGACGGGATCTTCGGCGAGGAGCAGGCCGAGACGCCCGGCACGTCGGGCCGACGATGGATCATCGATCCGATCGACGGGACCAAGGCGTTCACCCACGGTGTCCCGCTGTACACGAACCTGCTCGCGCTCCAGGACGTCCACGGCATCGCGGTGGGCGGGATCAACATCCCCGCGCTCGGCGAGACGGTGTACGCCGGGCGCGGTCTGGGCGCCTGGTGCAACGGCGACCAGGTGCACGTGAACGGCCGGAGCGGCCTCGACGAGGCGTACGTGACGACGTCGGGGATGGCCGGCTGGCCGGGCGCGGTCGTCGACGAGATCGCTCGACGGGGTATGCACCTTCGGACCTGGGGTGACGGTTACGGCTACGCGCTCGTCGCGACCGGCCGCCTCGAAGCGATGGTCGACTCCACCGCCGAGCTGTACGACCTCGCCCCGATGCCGGTCATCGTCGCCGAGGCGGGTGGCCGGTTCACCGACCTGCACGGCCGGCCGGGACCGGCCGGTGGGTCCGGGTTGGCGACGAACGGAGCGATCCACGACGACCTGTTGGAGATCTTCGGCGGCCACAGCGACGCCCGATGATCCTTCGTCGGGCGT
>JAFDWI010000329.1 GCA_018268545.1 Actinomycetota bacterium | reverse complement strand
CGGTTCCTGGTTCGACGACCTGGGCGTCGAGGGGCCCGACGACGTGGACGAGCTGCAGACGAACACCGGCGCCCGCTTCGCCGACGACGACGCCGAATGGCTCGGTGACGACCCCGGCGAACGCGCACGCGACACCGGCTCCTGACGGCGAGACGGCCGCGTCTGGCACTCTCGACTTGCAAGTGCTAATCGGCCACCGTAGGCTTGGCACTCGCCGGTCACGAGTGCTAACTCTCGCCGGCTGCGTTCCCCCGACCTGATCGACCTTCGAGGCGACCCTGTGTCGGGATCCAACCCCCCGACATTCACGTCTGTAGGACCAAGGAGTCGTCCATGAGTTTGCAGCCACTGGAAGATCGCATCGTGGTCGCCCCGAGCGATGCGGAACAGACCACCGCGAGCGGTCTGGTCATCCCCGACAGCGCACAGGAGAAGCCCCAACAGGGCACCGTCCTGGCCGTGGGTCCGGGTCGTCGATCCGACACGACCGGTGAGATCATCCCGGTCGACGTCGCCGAGGGCGACACCGTCGTCTACTCGAAGTACGGCGGCACCGAGATCTCCGTCGACGGGAAAGACGTCCTGATCCTCAACGCTCGCGACGTCCTCGCGAAGATCACCAAGTAGGAGAACCGAACTCACATGGCAAAGATCCTGAAATTCGACGAACAGGCCCGCCGTGGTCTGGAAGCCGGCGTGAACAAGCTGGCCGACGCAGTCAAGGTCACCATCGGCCCCAAGGGCCGCAACGTGGTGCTCGACAAGAAGTTCGGTGCCCCGACGATCACCAACGACGGTGTGTCGATCGCCCGCGAGATCGAGCTCGAGGACCCCTTCGAGAACATGGGTGCCCAGCTCGTCAAGGAAGTCGCGACCAAGACCAACGACGTCGCAGGTGACGGCACGACCACCGCAACGGTCCTCGCGCAGGCGCTGGTCCGCGAAGGTCTGCGCAATGTCGCGGCCGGCGCGAACCCCATGTCGCTCAAGCGGGGCATCGAGGCTGCGGTCGAGTCCGCCGTCACCGCCCTGGGGAAGAACTCCAAGGAGATCGACGACCGTTCCGAGATCGCCCAGGTGGCGACCATCTCGGCGAACAACGACCCGGCGATCGGCGGCACGCTCGCCGAGGCGATCGACAAGGTCGGCAAGGACGGTGTCGTCACCGTCGAGGAATCGAACACGTTCGGGCTCGACCTGGAGTTCACCGAGGGCATGCAGTTCGACAAGGGCTACCTGTCGCCCTATTTCGTCACCGACGGTGACCGCCAGGAAGCGGTGCTGGAGAACCCGTACATCCTGCTGAACGAAGGCAAGATCACCTCGGTCCAGGACCTCGTCCCGGTACTCGAGAAGGTCATGCAGTCGGGCAAGCCGTTGCTGATCATCGCCGAGGACATCGAGGGTGAGGCCCTCGCGACCCTCGTGGTCAACAAGATCCGCGGCACGTTCTCGTCGGTCGCGGTCAAGGCCCCCGGATTCGGTGAGCGTCGCAAGGCGACCCTGCAGGACATCGCCGTGCTCACCGGTGGCCAGGTCATCTCCGAGACCGTCGGGCTCAAGCTCGAGAATGTCACGCTGGACCTGCTCGGTTCGGCCCGCAAGGTCGTGATCACCAAGGACAACACCACGGTGATCGAAGGGTCCGGCGCGCAGGCCGACGTCGACGCCCGGGTCAACCAGATCCGCCGTGAGATCGACGACACCGACTCGGACTGGGACCGTGAGAAGCTCCAGGAGCGTCTCGCCAAGCTTGCCGGCGGTGTCGCCGTCGTCAAGGTCGGCGCAGCCACCGAGGTCGAGCTCAAGGAGAAGAAGCACCGCATCGAGGACGCGCTGAGCGCGACCCGTGCAGCCATCGAAGAGGGTGTGGTCGCCGGTGGTGGCACCGCCCTGCTGCGGGTCCGTCCCGCGGTGGCCAAGGTCGTCGAGTCGCTCACCGGCGACGAGGCGACCGGCGCCCAGTCGGTGTTCAACGCGCTCGCCGCTCCGGCCCGCCTCATCGCCGACAACGCCGGCGAAGAAGGTGCCGTCGTGGTGCAGCAGGTCGAGTCCAAGAAGGGCAACTACGGCTACAACGCAGCCTCGGGTGAGTTCGAGGACCTGCTCAAGGCCGGCGTGATCGACCCGGCCAAGGTGACCCGTGCGGCGCTGCAGAACGCGGCGTCGATCGCGGCCCTGCTGCTGACCACCGAGGCGGTCGTCGCCGACAAGCCCGAAGAGGTCGACCCGGCTGCCGCTGCTGCGGCCATGGGTGGCGGCATGGGTGGAGGCATGGGCTTCTAGTCCGTCCTGCGACCACGGTCGTTTCGATGGCCGGTTCCGGCCCTTCGGGGTTCGGGGCCGGCCATCGTCGCGCCCACGATCGTGAATTTTCTCGACGTGACCGGTGGCACCAATGGTTGGCGCCGTGTAGCCTCGGTCACTGTTCTCGAGTCGAATCTGGGAGACCAATCATGGTGACGAGTGTGCGTGGAGGCCGGCGGCCGGGTGTGTGGAAGCGTGCGCTGATCGTCATGTTGTCGATCTCGCTGATCGGCGCGCTCGGTGTTCCCGGCACCGCCGGCGCGGCAACGCCACTTCCGGCACCGACGAACCTCGTTCCCAACGGAGGCACATTCGGACCGACGCCGACGCTCAGTTGGAGCCCGGTCCCGGGAGCCGATCACTATCAGGTCACCTTCCCCAACCACCAGGGTTCGGTCCAGACGACCTACATCTGGGGGACGTCGTATGTCCCGGTGGACGACTTCCCACCGGGGCCGGTGAGTTGGTCGGTCGCGGCCGTCGATCGTTCGAACAATGTCGGAGCGGTTGCGAACGCGACGTTCACGAACGCGTCGGTCAACGCGCCGACGCTCACCTGCCCGGGGTCGACGGTGAACTTCCCGGCCCAAGCGCCGACCCTCACCTGGACCCCGATCCGTGGCGTCAGGAACTACACCCTGCTGGTGTCGTCGACCCCGACGTTCGTGCCCGCATCGACGATCACCCTCACGACCCAGGCGACCTCGTACACGCTGACCAAGGGCATCCCCACGAGCACCGTCTACTATGCCCAGGTGTCCGGGGCGACCGGTTCGGGGATCAACACCGGAACCTCGGCGACCTGCCAGTTCACCGTCGTGTGGAGTCAGGGAACGACCGGGGTCAACGACGCGATCCCCAACTACCTCAGCCCGGCAAATGGTGCCTCGGTTCGCAACGTGCAGCTCGAGTGGTCGCCGCTCAAGGGCGCGGCGCGTTACGAGGTCCAGATCAGCCCGAACGGTGACTGGACCAACAACCTGCACTACGACATCGTCACCGACGCGTCGGTCTGGTCTCCGGCGAAGACGCTCGACAACGGTTCGTACTACTGGCGGGTACGCGGGATCGACAACGAGGGCAACTTCAGCCGTTGGAGCGATTATCCATCCACGACCGGAAGTGCGTGGCAGTTCACCGTGACACCGCTCGCTACCCCGGCACCGACGGCACCCGCTGCCAACGCGATCGTCCCGTTGCCCAATCTGCTGATGAGCTGGAACCCGTCACCGGGTGCCGGCGCGTACCAGATCGAGTTGTCGTCGACGAGTTCGTTCTCGACGAGCGTCACCTGTTTCACGACCCAGACCGACTGGTCACCCTACGTTGTCCCCCAGATGAACCCTCCTGCACCGCAGGTGTCCGGGCCGGTGGTCAACCAACCCGGGTGCGTGGGTGGCGCCAACAACGGCGCGCTGTGGCCGGTCCTCACCTCGGGCACGATCTACTGGCATGTCCGGGCCCTCGACGACCTCGTGCCCAACGACGGGCCGAACAGCGCCCTGTTCACGTCGACGAACCAGCCGCCTCGTAAGGCTTACGTGAGCACCTGGTCGGCGCCCCAGTTGTTCTTCACCAACCAGACGGCTGCGACCTTGGTCTCGCCTGCTCCGAGCGCGACGGTTGCGGTCCCGACGATGTCGTGGACGGCGGTCCCCGGTGCGGTGTTCTACCAGGTGTCCGTCACGTCGTGGTATTGGGGTTGGAACTCCAACACGAACCAGTGCACGGCGCCTGGCCCCGGGGGTGGTTCACAGCGGTCCTACAACACGGCCGCACTGTCGTTGACCCCGTCGCTGGTCGCCGTACCACGACCGTCCACGAACCCGCAGTGCCCGGTGAACGTGAGCTGGACGGTGACGCCGTACAGCTTCACCGCGAACGCCGGTCAGCTCAACAACTACATCCCTGGCCCCACGCCGACCGCGCGGACGTTCACCTGGAGCGGATACCAGGCCGGTGCGGGTTCGACGCCGAACCCGATCGGTCCGTCGCCCGCGAACAACGCAACGGTGCTCGCGACTCAGATCCCGACCTTCTCGTGGACTCCAGTGACCGGCGCCGACCACTACCAGGTGTGGTGGTACGCGAACCCCGCGCTTTCCACCTACGTTCCACTACAGGACCTCAACGTCGGTAACGGGATGAACGACCCGGTGACCGAGTCGTTCACCCCGGTCCAGCCGCTCCCGGTCGGACAGGGCGCCTGGCAGATCGTTGCACTCGACAGCAACAACAACGTCATCTCGAGCGGCCCGAAGGAAACGCTCAACGTCGCGAGTCCGCCGAACGTCCCGGCGAATTCGATCCAGTTCACCTCGAAGACGATGGCCGGGACAACATCGACCTGCAACTCGGGTTGCCAGATTCCGGCGACACCGTTGATCACCTGGGGAGCGGTTCCCGGTGTGACGAACTATCGCGTCTACATCGCGCAGGACCCGAACTTCACCAATGTGGTCCGGATCTACGACACGGCGACGACGTCGCTCCGATCGGTCGAGGCGTTGCCCGACAACCAGGCCGGCCAGTCCTACTACGTGTCGGTGCAACCGGTGCTCGCGGATTGGTATACCGGGCCCAGCTCGACGGGAGCGATCTACGGGAACTTCGGTGCCTCGGTGGACCCGACGGGGCTCGGTGCGTTCAAGAAGGCATCGTCAGCGGTGGCTTCACCGCGAACCGTCGGTCCTGCCCAGACCGGTGGAGCGTGCAACGCTTCGGCGGTGTCGTCGATCAGCGACATGCCGACCTTCTGTTGGAATGCCGCAACGCCTTACGCATCGGGTGACGTCGGCGCGATGTCGTACCACATCCAGGTTGCAACGACCCCCGACTTCTCGAACATCATCGACCAGGCGTGGGTGGATCAACCCACCTACACCCCATATGTATGGCCGGCGAACGTCTATGGCGACGGGGGATACTTCCCTGGATCATGGCCGAACGGCATTCGTGACCTCACCTATCCGGACGGCATGCTCTACTGGCGGGTCCAGGCGATCGACTCGACGGGGAACCCGCTGACCTACAGCGCGGTTGCGTCGGTCACCAAGTCATCGACCGGGATCACGATGACGGGTCCCGCGAACGGGGCGACCGTGCCCCAGACGACGTCGCTCTCATGG
>JAFDWI010000328.1 GCA_018268545.1 Actinomycetota bacterium | reverse complement strand
TAGACCAGTGCGACGTCGCCCTGTTGGAGATAGCGCAGTCCACCGTGCACCATCTTGGACGACTTCGACGACGTCCCCGATGCGAAGTCGTCGCGCTCGATGAGTCCGACCGACAGGCCCCGTGCGGCCGCATCGAGGGCGCAGCCGCAACCCGTCACGCCTCCACCGACGACGAGCACGTCGAGCACCTCGGATTCCAGGCGCGCGATCGCCGAGGTCCGATCGAACCAGCCGCGGGTGGTCACCGCGGCTCGATCGTCGTCGGAGCGGGAGAAAACGTTCGATGTTCGGTCATCACCGGTGCATCGTAGGGGCCGATCGTGTCGTCGCGCGCGACGCTGCGCCTGCACGCACGCCGTGCGATCCCTGCGCCGGGTTGGACAAATGTCACACAGAGCCGCGATAGTGGCGGCTCGCCTCCCGCCGTACGAGCGTCGTGGAACGCAGGGGTTCGTGGGCGGGGAGTGGCCATCCCGTAGACGACGATCGACCGAGGAACATGCGACCCTCGACCCGAATTGCAGGCGAACCGACGACCACCAAAGAGCCGTCGTGGCATGCACGCGCCGCGTGCAAGGGCTTGGACGCGGCAATCTTCTACCCCTCCGACGACGACGTCGAAGCGATCGAGGTCGCCAAGGCGGTGTGCGCGGCGTGTCCGGTCAGTGGTCCGTGCCTCGAACATGCCTTGAGCGTCCGCGAGAAGAGCGGCGTCTGGGGTGGTTGCACCGAGCGCGACCGACGTCGGATCATCCGCCAGCGTCGCCGAAGCGCCTGATCCGGTGCGCTCGGTTGGTCGAGGACGTTCCACCCGGGTCGGACCGCGTCGGTAGATTCACGGGCATGACGGAGACCACGTTCGACGAGGCCGGTGGTTGGTCGGGCGTGCTCGCCACCTTGACCGGCGGGGATGACCTGACCGGCGACGTCGCCAGGTCGACGATGGCCGAGGTCCTGGCGGGCAACGCGTCGCCCGCGCAGATCGCGGCGTTCATGGTGGCACTGCGGATGAAGGGCGAGACGGTCGAAGAGTTGGGCGGCCTCGTCGACGCGATGCTCGACGTCGCCGCGGTCGTTCCACTCGAAGATCCGGACGCGGCGGTCGATGTCGTGGGTACGGGCGGGGATCGTGCCCACACGATCAACGTGTCGACCATTGCCGCGTTCGTCGTCGCCGGGGCAGGTGCGAAGGTCTGCAAGCACGGCAATCGTGCGGCATCGTCGTCGTGTGGAACGGCCGATGTCCTCGAGGCCCTCGGCGTCGCCATCGACCTCGATGCCCAGGGCGTGGCACGGTGCGTGGAGGAGGCGGGGATGGGATTCTGTTTCGCCCCCCGGTTCCATCCGGCATTTCGTCACGCGGGGCCACCACGTCGCGAACTCGGGATCGCCACGGCCTTCAACGTGCTCGGTCCGCTCACGAATCCGGGTCGTGTCCGTCGGCATCTGATCGGCCTCGCCGATGCCTCTATGGCCGAGCGCATGCTCCGGGTGTTGGCCGCCCGGGGGAGTCGGCGGGCGATGGTGGTCCACGGTGATGACGGCCTGGACGAACTCACGACGACGACGACGTCGACGATCACCGAACTGCGTGACGGGACGATCTCGACCTGGACCCTCGACCCGGCGGCCTTCGGGATCGGACCCGCATCGCCCGATGACCTTCGTGGTGCCGACGCAACGGCGAACGCCGAGTCGACGCGGGCCGTGCTCGCGGGCCGACCAGGGCACCACCGTGACATCGTCCTGTTGAATGCGGCCGCCGCGTTGGTGGTGGCCGGTCTCGCCGACGACCTGTCATCCGGGTTCGCACTGGCGGGCCGGGTGCTCGACGACGGTGCCGCGGCGATGGTGCTGGAGCGGCTGGTGACGGTTTCGAACGAGGTTGCCCGGGTCGCTTGAGGCCACCCCGGAAACAGCGGGTCAGTCGCTGCCGAGTGCGAACATCGCTTCGAGGTCGTGCCGCGAGTACGCTCGGTAGGCGACCATCGACCTGGTCGACACCACGCCGTAGAGGCGCGCGATGTGGCCGGTGACGACGTCGGCGAGTTGTTCGTGTTCGTGGACCCGGACGATCGCGATGACGTCGACGTCGCCGGCGACCGAGTAAACCTCGGCGACCCCTTCGACGTCGGCCAGTTCCGACGCGAGGTCGGCGATGCGGTCCGGGCGAGCCGAGATGAGGACGAATGCCGAGATCACGTCGGCGAATCTAGCGCCGATGTCGACAGCGACGGCGGGGTCGCCGTCGAACCGGTCGCCTCGATCACCGCGTCGGCCCTCGAGGCTGCGCGCGCCTCGAGCTGATCGAGGCGCGCGGCGATCTCGCCGATGGGATCCCGTGCGATCGTGACACTCGGATCATCGGCTTCGGTCGCGATGAGCGTGGCGACCCGATCGATGAGCGCCTCGATCCGATCGGCCTCGCCCCGGAGTTCCTTCACGATGCGACCCTGGGTTTCGACATCGGCCGATCGGGTGTCGAGAAGTCGTTCATCGAGGTTGACGACCTCGGCGGCGAGATCCGACGCGAGCCGTTGCGACGGGGCCGATCCGTACCGGTTTCGGTGACGGGGG
>JAFDWI010000327.1 GCA_018268545.1 Actinomycetota bacterium | reverse complement strand
TAGTCCCATCGGCTCGCCAGGAACGACGGCCCGCCGAACGTCTCGATCCCGGTGATGCCGGGAAGTTTCGGGCGGTCGAGCGGCCCCATGCCGAGCACGAGGTACTTCGCACGGATCTCGTCACCACGATCAGTGCGGACGATCCATCGCCCCGCCGCATCGTCCCATTCGGTCCCGGTCACCGACGTCGAGAACAGCGCGTGTTCGTACAGCCCGTACTGCTTGGCGATGCGCTGCGCGTGGGCCTGGTTCTCGGTGCCGTAGGTGTACTTCTTGGAGGGCATGTACCCGGTTTCTTCCAACAAGGGCAGGTACACCATCGACGCGGTGTCACACATGGCACCCGGGTAGCGGTTCCAGTACCAGACTCCACCGACGTCGCCTGCCTTGTCGATCAGGCAGATCCGCTCCAATCCCGCCTCTCGAAGCGCTGCGCCGGTCACGAGACCGCCGTAGCCGGCACCCACACAGATCGCGTCGAATTCGCCGTGGCAGACCGGTCGTTCGGCGACCGGCGTGTAGGGGTCCGCGCCGTAACGGGCGAACCGCCCCTTGACCTCGAGGTACTGATTGTTCCCGTCGGGCCGTAGCCGCTTGTCGCGCTCGGCTGCGTAACGCTCTCGAAGGGCCCCGTGGTCGATGGCGGCGTTCATGTTCAGTCCCCATTGCTCTTGTCGGATGGCACGCCGCACATGATCCGGCCCCTGCGACGTTCCCGCTGATCGTCACCCATTCTTGACCGTCAGGTCAAGTGTGCCTCCGACACATGCTCGACGGCGGTCGACTCCGTACACTTCGAGATGCTGCATCGACGACGATCGCACGGGGGCCGATTCGATGGCACGACTCGAACTGTTCGCGATTCCGGCGTATTACGCCACGATGGGAATCGAATACGCGCACCACCGGCGACGTGCCGAGCGCGGCATCACCACCGACGGCGACTACGAACGTTGCGACACGCTCACGAGTCTGACGATGGGCGGCCTCAGCCTCGTCGTCCCGCTCGTCGCCCCTCGGATCGTCGATCCGATCACACCGGGCAAGGGCAGGTACGCCAGGTACCTTCTCGGCGGGACGGTCGGCGCGATTGCCGCGACGAGCATCGCCGATGCGTACCTGCGTCGTACCGCCGACGGTGACCCTGACGGCAGGGACCGGCACCGGGTCGGCGACTCCGACCACGGTTCGCCGCGCGCCCGGCGCCGCAGGATCGCCCGTCGGGTCGCCCGCGTCGGTGGCGTCGCATCGATCTCGGGATCCGTAGTCGCTGCGACGGCCTGGTGGAACGACCGGATCCGACCACAGCGGATGTGGCGCAGCCGTGTGGTGCCTGATCTCGGAAGCGGCGTCGTCGCGTGGACCGTCGCGATCCTGGGCTGGGACCTCCTCTACTACGTGAACCACCGCCTGTGGCATTCGACCCGCTTCATGTGGGCAAACCACGTGATGCACCACTCCAGCGAGCACTACAACCTCTCGACCGCGCTCCGCCAGGCTGCCACCGATCCGCTCCTGATCACCGTTCCCTATTCGGGACTGTCGCTGCTCGGTGTCCGACCCGAGCTGGTCGCAACGTCCCGGTCGATCAACCTGCTCTACCAGTACTGGGTGCACACCGACGCGATCCGCACCCTCGGGGTTCTCGAAGAGTTCGCGAACACCCCGTCCCACCACCGGGTTCACCACGGGTCCGACACGCGTTACATCGACCGGAATCACGGTGGGATGCTCATCGTCTTCGACCGTCTGTTCGGCACGTTCACCCGGGAGGACGGGACACCGACCTACGGACTCACCAAGAACATCGACACGTTCAACCCGCTGCGGGTCGTCACGCACGAATACGCCGACATCCTGCGTGACGTCGCCGGCTCCGACAACTGGCGGGACCGGCTGTCGTTCACGTTCCGCGGGCCGGGCTGGGCCTATGCACGGCATCGAGCGGAAGCCGAACGGATGACCGATCTCGACGTCGGCCGACCGGACCCGGTCGATGGTTCCGACGACGTCGGTTTCGCGGTCGTCGAGACGGTCGCAGGCTGAGCGACTTCGGTCGCGTGGTCGGCCGAGCCCGTAGGCTCGCCCGATGGATTCCGGGCGCATCGAGGCGTTCAGCGATGGGGTGCTCGCGATCCTCATCACCATCATGGTGCTGGAGTTGCATGCGCCCGAGCACACGAGCCTCACCGCGTTGAAGCCGCTCGTCCCGGTCTTCGCGGCGTACGTGTTGAGCTTCGTGTTCGTCGGCATCTACTGGAACAACCATCATCATCTGTTCCACGCCACCGAACAGGTCGACGGCGCGGTGCTCTGGGCGAACCTGCACCTGCTGTTCTGGCTGTCGATGATCCCGTTTGCCACCGCGTGGATGGGCGAACATCACTTCGCCACGATCCCGGTCGCGGTGTCGGGATTGCTGTACCTGTTGGCTGCGGTTGCGTATGTGATCCTTCAGGAAGCGATCATCCACGCACAGAGCGATCCGAGTGTGCTCCGGGCGGCGTTGGGATCCGATGTCAAAGGGAAACTCTCGATGCTGTTGTACGTGGCGGCGATCGGCCTGGCGTTCGTGAATCACTGGATCGCCGTCGCGCTCTTCGTTGCGGTCGCCATCATGTGGTTCGTCCCGGATCGGCGGCTCGTCGCGATCGCCGAAGGATCGAGCCCCGAGGCCGAAGCCGACCGATGAGGCACACGACGGCCACGTCGTGCTCGCGCACCTCGGGCACCATGGATTCCGATTCGCCGCGCTAGAGTTGGCGGCCTCGCCGGGCGCACCCGGCAGCCACGTCGGAGTGGCGGAATAGGCAGACGCGCCAGCTTGAGGGGCTGGTGCCCGCAAGGGCGTGGGGGTTCAAGTCCCCCCTCCGACACCACCTTCGGCCGGGGCCTCGAGCCTCGGCAGGCATGGCGTTCGATGAGCCCCGATGACGGGTTCGCCGGATTGCGCGTAATAGGTCTTCGACGTCCCGAAATTCGTCGCGCACCGCCCACGGGCTGGTTCTCCAGGCGACCGTCGACCCCGCTGGCCCCGACGTCGCAGCAATGGCCGGCCAGTTCGCGCTTCTTCTGCTCGCCGCACGACCAGGCAACCCCGGCCGACCTCGTGAGGAGGGGCATGATCGATCGCATCGTCTCGAACCGTCTCGCCGTCGTCACGGTCTGCATCGTCTCGGCGGGCCTGTACCGGACGTACCGACGTACAGACGGATCCGGCTCAGCGCTTTCGTGGACGCGCCCGACTCCCACGGGAGTCACCACGTGCTCCTGCAACGACGGACGAGAGACGTGGCGGCGCGACCGTTTGACAGCCTTGCCTTTCAGCACTCGCTCATCCGTGGAATGCGCGCGCCTCACCGCGTCGTGCGAAAGGCACCTCGAACCCGGAACCGGACATTCGAGCGGTCACCCTGAGCCGACGACCACCGACTCCGGCTCGCTAACGGGATCGGCCACGTCGTCGCGAGCCACGGCCACAATCGGCCGTCTCCGCTCACCGATCCGTCGAGTGAGTCGGATCGACGGTCCTTCGACAACGCGATAGAAGCCCTCGGCGACGACCAACGATGCGCCCAGCACCCCGGCGACGGTCAGCAGCGACGCGTCCGCCAACGAAAAGGCGGCAACGGCAAGATGCAGCACCGGCAGATGCACCAGATACAGGCTGTAGGACCGCGCGCCGGCCCATTGCAACGGTCGCGTCGACAACGCCGAGATCCCCGGTGCCCACCCCAGAATCAGCGCGATCAGTCCCGCGGCACCGAGTACCGACGCGACGCCGATGACGCCGCGTGCGACCACGGGTGCAAGGTGTCCGCCCGCCGCCAAAACGCCGACGGGCCCGCGCAGTCCCACGACCGCGACGACGATCACAAGGGTCACCCATCCGCGCGCGCTCCGGTTCATCCACGCCGCATCCCGAATCGGCCCCTCGAAGGCGGCCACGACCATGCCGATGCCGAATATCGGCAGGTACAACATCGCCCGTTCCGACCAGTCGGGAACCGTGATCACCGACGTGAGATACGGCTGCATGCCGATGACCACCACACAGAGCACACCGAAGACGAGCGGTGCCGGTCGCCACCGGCGACGTGGGCCACACCCGCAGATCGCCAACACGACCATCAACGGGGGCAACAAGAGCGAATACCAGACTTCCCACCGCATCGACCACCACACGCCGTTGAGGGGATCCGAGACCAACGCGAGGAGGGTGACATTCGACAGGAGCTTTCCCGCAGACGTGCCGGCTGCCCCGAGATCGACTGGGGTGTGTCCGGTGTGGGTCACTGCTTGTTGGATACCGAGGAACACCACGGCGACCAAGGCCGACCCGAGCACGGGGACGTAGAGCCGAACGATGCGGCGCGGGTAGTAGCGGGACCACCGGGTCGGGGTGCCGTTCCAGTACATCCGGGAAAGGACGAATCCGCTGAGCCCGAAGAAGAGCCAGACCGCGAACGTCCCGTCGAAGATGATCCGCAAGGGTGAGATCGTCATCGCCCAACTGACCGCGTCGTGTGGCGAGAACGAGAAGATCCCGTCGTAGAACCCCGGCGACAGGCGCAGCGTGTGGTACACCACGACCACCATCGCGGCGATGCCGCGTAGTCCGTCGAGCGCCGGCAAACGCGGAAGCGCCCCGGCCCGATCCCCTCGCAACGCTCGTTCAGTCATGTGCCTTCAAGTCATCCGTCGGTCACAAGTTGCGCGTGACCCTCAGCGAAGCACACGAGCGTCGTGGATCACCCGCCGAATGCCGTGCCGCCACTCTACCGACCCGGCGGTCCGACGGACCGGTGGCGCCACAGGGCCGAAACGAAAAGTGCTCCCGCCTCGACCCGGTGGTGGGATCGGGGAGGCGGGAGCACGGCCAGCGTAGCCGGTCACCCGCCAGGGCTCCACTTCCCCACCCGGTGGTGACAGCAGGCCAGAATGGCGCGATGAAGCGTTCGAACTTTTCCGACGACCACGACCTGTTCCGGTCCGCAGTCCGCGACTTCGTCGCCCAGGAAGTCACACCGCACGTCGCCGACTGGGAGGCAGCCGGGATCGTGGACCGCCAGCTGTTCGCACGAGCCGGAGCCGCGGGATTTCTCGGAACCGCCGTGCCCGAGGTGTACGGCGGCGGTGGCAACCCGGATTTCCGGTTCAACCAGATCCTCAACGAAGAGCTCCAGGCCGCCGGCGCAGGCGGGGCCGGGCTCGGCCTCACACTGCAGAACGACATCATCCTGCCGTACCTGCTCAGGTTGACGACCGACGAACAACGGACCCGGTGGCTTCCGGGTGTCGTGTCGGGCGAGATCGTCACCGCGATCGCGATGACCGAACCGGGCATCGGCTCGGACCTCGCGTCGATGACGACAACCGCGATCCGCGACGGCGACCATTACAGGCTCAACGGCGCGAAGACGTTCATCACCAACGGCATCAATGCCGATTTGATCATCGTCGCGGTCAAGACCGACCCGACCCAGCGACACAAGGGGATGTCGCTGGTCGTCGTGGAACGTGGCATGGACGGCTTCAGCCGGGGCCGAAACCTCGCGAAGGTCGGGCTGCACTCCCAGGACACGGCAGAGCTGTTCTTCGACGATGTCACGGTCCCCAAGGCGAATCTGCTCGGAACCGAAGGTCACGGGTTCGGCCACCTCGTCGACAACCTTCCTCAGGAGCGACTGTCGATCGCGGTCGCGGCGGTCGCAGGCGCCGAAGCAGCGCTCAGCTGGACCCTCGAGTACACGAAGGGCCGGACAGCGTTCGGCCAATCGGTCGGTTCGTTCCAGAACAGTCGGTTCGAACTCGCCGAGATGCGTACCGAAATCGACATCGCGCGCGTGTTCGTCGATCGGTGCGTCGAGGCCCTGAACGCCGATGAACTCACCGCCGTCGAAGCGGCCGAGGCAAAATGGTGGACGACCGAACTGCACAAGCGTGTCGTGGATCGCTGTGTCCAACTCCACGGTGGCTACGGGTACATGGTCGAGTATCCGATCGGCCGCGCGTACACCGACGTTCGGATCTCGACGATCTACGGGGGTACGACCGAGATCATGAAGGAGATCGTCGGCCGGAGCCTCGGCGTGTGATCGGTGCGTCTCGTCGACGCGTCGACCTCCCGAGGTCAGGGAAGCATCAACAGCCCGAGAAGGATGGTGAGGATCGCGAAGATCAACGCGAACACGACGGTGATCCGGTCGAGGTTCTTCTCCATGACCGTCGAACCCGAGGCCGCAGCGCCACCACCCATGAAGTCGGACAGGCCGCCACCTTCACCGCTGTGCAGCAACACCAGGATGCACATGATGACCGCGATGACGACATAGAGAATTCCGACGAACAACACCATGAGCGGGGACCCTTCCGGCGAGCGAGGTGACGGTACCGTACCAGCGGGGACGAACGGATCGGAGATTCAGCCCGCTGCGGAACGGAAGTTCACGATCGGCGCGAACGTGTCCGCATCCAATGAGGCACCACCGACGAGGGCACCGTCGATGTCGGGTCGAGCCATCAACTCCGCCGCGTTGTCCGCTTTGACCGAGCCACCGTACTGGATCCGGATCGAGGCTGCCGCAGAGGATCCGGCGATTTCTTCGACGACGGCCCGCAGGTGGTGACACACCGCCTGCGCGTCGTCGGCACTCGCGACCCGCCCGGTCCCGATCGCCCAGATCGGCTCGTAGGCGACGACAAACCCCGCGATCGCGTCCGGACTCGAGCCGTCCAGGGCCGCTTCGAGCTGGCGGGCCACCCGAGCCTCGGTTGCGTCGGCCTCGCGTTCGTCGAGCGTCTCGCCGACACAGATGATCGGTGTCATGCCGGCCGCATGAACCGCCCGAACCTTCGCAGCGACGAAATCGTCGGACTCGCCGAACAGGGTCCGTCGCTCCGAGTGACCGACGATCACGTAGTGCACATGCAGCTTCGCGAGCATCTGGGTCGACACCTCACCGGTGAACGCACCTGATGCCTCGGGATGGCAGTTCTGGGCACCCAGGGCAAAACCGATTCCGTCGCTCTCGAGCACGGTCTGCACCGATCGGATGTCGACGAAGGGCGGGTGGATCGACACATCGACCGATTCGAGCTCCTCGGTCGAAACCAGGTACGACAACTTCTGCACCTGCTGGATCGCCTCGAAGTGATTCAGGTGCATCTTCCAGTTGGCGCTGATCAACGGTCGACGGCGTTGCTCACCTGACATCTGCGGCCTCCCTGAGTGCCTTCAGTCCCGGCAGGTCACCGAACTCGAGCAGCTCGAGCGAGGCACCCCCGCCGGTCGATGCGTGGTCGATCGAGTCGCGAAGTCCGAACTGGGCGATCGCCGCGTTCGAATCACCGCCACCGATCACGGAGAACCCGTGGGTCTCGGCCACCGCCTCGGCGACCGCACGCGTCCCGGCTTCGAAACGCGGATCCTCGAACGCTCCCATCGGACCGTTCCACAGCACCGATCCGGCATCGGCGATCACATCTGCGAACGTGCCCGCGGTTTCCGGTCCGATGTCGAATCCGGCCCAGCCGTCGGGCACATCAGGGCCACACTGGCGAACCGTCCCCCCCGCTGCGGGGTCGAACAGCTTGCCGTCGGGTGACATCGTCACCAGGTCGGTCGGCAGATGGATCTTCGTGTCGGATGCGAGCAGCTCGGTGCATGCCTCGACGAAGTCGGGTTCGAACAGCGAATCACCGATCCGATGACCCTGCGCCGCGAGGAACGTGAAGCACATCCCGCCACCGATGACGAGGGCATCGGCGATGTCCGCGAGTGCTCGGATGACACCGAGCTTGTCGGACACCTTGGAACCACCCAGGGCGACCACGAACGGGCGCCGCGGTCGGGTGCGCAGGCCGCCGAGCACCTCGACCTCGGTGAACAACAGGCGGCCCGCGGCGCTCGGCAACCGGGTGGGTGGCCCGACGATCGACGCATGGGCGCGATGACTCGCACCGAACGCGTCGTTCACGTACACGTCCTGTCCCTCGACGAGGCGATCGACGGTTGCGGGGTCGTTGGCGGTCTCGCCCGGGTCGAATCGCACGTTCTCGAGCATCGTCGCACCCGGCACGAGTTCGGCGAGTCGCGCCGCCAGGGGCGCCGTCGACAACTCGGGGACGACCTCGCCCTTGGGACGCCCGAGATGCGTCGCGATGGTGATCACGGCACCGCGATCGGCGAGCCAGGTCAGTGTGGGAAGGGAGGCGGTGATGCGAAGATCATCGGTGATCTTCCCGTCGGCCATCGGGATGTTCCAGTCCGTGCGGACCAGGACTCGCTTGCCGTCGAGGTCGCCGAGGTCTTCGAGGGACGGGATCCCGTCGATCGGATTGTCCGACATGTCGTCGCCGTTCGGCCGCTCAGCCCGCGGTGAGCTTCGCGCCGGTGATCCCGACGAGGTCGACCAGGCGGTTCGAGTAGCCCCATTCGTTGTCGTACCAGCCGAAGACCTTGACGAGGTCACCCATCGCCATGGTGAGCGGGGCGTCGAAGGTGCACGACGCCGGCAGCCCGACGATGTCGGAGGAAACGATCGGTGCGTCCGAATAATCGAGCACTCCGGCGAGCCGTCCGCTCGATGCTGCGGCGGCGAACGCGGCGTTCACCTCGTCGACGGTGACCTCACGGTCCAGGACCGTGACGAAGTCGGTGATCGACCCGACGGGAACCGGCACCCGGAGCGACGTGCCGTCCAGACGGCCCTTCATCGCCTCCATCACCAGCGATGTCGCACGCGCCGCTCCGGTGCCCGTCGGCACCACGTTGAGCGCTGCGGCACGGGCGCGCCGTGCATCGGAGTGCGGGCCATCCACGAGCGCCTGGTCACCCGTGTACGCGTGGATGGTGGTCATGAGGCCCTTGGTGACACCGAACGCGTCGTCGAGGACCTTGACCATCGGAACGAAACAATTCGTCGTACACGATGCGTTCGAAACGACCTTGTGGGTCGCCGGGTCGAAGGTGTCTTCGTTCACGCCGACGACGAACGTCGCATCGGCCTCTTTGCAGGGTGCCGACACGATGACGAACGGCGCCCCGGCCTCCAGATGAGCGGCGGCCTCGTCGCGCCTCGCGAAACGCCCCGTGGACTCGACCACCAGATCGACCCCGAGGTCGCCCCAGGGCAGTTTGGCCGGCTCGCGCTCGGCAAGGATCTTGATGGTGTGGCCGTCGACCTCGATACCACCGTCGACGACCTTCACCGCTGCGTCGAGTCGGCCGAGCACCGAATCACGCGCGAGGAGACCGGCCATCTGATCGATCGAGCCGAGGTCGTTGGCGGCGACGAGTTCGATGTCGGCACCTTGTGCCCGAATCGCGCGGAAGAAGTTGCGGCCGATGCGGCCGAAGCCGTTGATGCCAACCCGGATGGTCATGAATGCACTGTTCCTCGTGAAAATCGGAGACGATTACGCGCCGACCGGTCCGTCCGGTCGGCCACGATCATACAAAACACGTGGTTCCGCGTCGCTCACCGACCGATGTCGCGATGTTGCACGGGCGCGGCATACCCGAGCACGGCGAGTCGTCGAGCGAACTCCTCGGCGATCGCGACCGAACGGTGTCGACCACCGGTGCACCCGAACGCGATACCGAGGAAGGACCGACCTTCGTTCGCGTACGCCGGGAGCAGGTCGCCGAGCATCGCCGCGAGTCGATCGAGGAATCGACCGGCCTCGGGTTGGGCGAGCACGAAGTCACGCACCGGTTCGTCGCGTCCGTCGAGGTCACGGAGGTTCGGATCCCAGTGCGGATTCGGGAGGAACCGACAATCGAACACGAGATCCATGTCGACGGGAAGCCCGTGTTTGTAGCCGAACGACGACACTCTGACCTGCAGTCCGGCATCGGCGCCCGCAGACACCAGCGAGGCGACGTTCCTCCGCAACTCGTGGAGGTTCGTGTGGGTCGTGTCGATGACGACGTCGGCCAACGCTCGCACCGGTTCGAGTTCGGTTCGTTCCGCACGGATCGCGTCGAGCAACGATCCTCCGGTCGGCTGCGGATGACGTCGGCGTGTCTCCTCGTACCGCCGGACCAACACATCGTCGGCTGCGTCGACGAACACGACCCGGACGTTGCCGACGGTTCGAAGCGAACCCAACGCATCGACCACCGCGGCAGGCGACTCCCCGCCGCGAGCGCCGGTACCGAGCACGAATGCGACGCGCTCGAAGGGCTCGCCCAACCCGGCGGTGAGCTCGACGATCTTCGGGAACAACGGCAAGGGCACGTTGTCGATGATGAACCACCCCAGGTCGTCGACGGCGTCGGCGAGGCTCGATCGTCCTGCGCCCGACATGCCCGTGATGACGAGAAACTCAACCATCCGAGCCCAGCGTATCGACACCCCCATCCCCGGTCGGTGACGGTGTTCGACGCTCACGCCTGCCGCCCAGGAGCGACCCGATGATCGCGGCGACGCCGCAGGTCGCGGTGTTGACCAGGACGACCGCCCACACCAGGCCGTCGCCAGGATGGTGCGAGTACCGCCAGAGGATCTTGCCGTACGCGACCGCGAGCATCGCGCTCACGACCACCTGACGCCACGGGCGATGGCGTATCAACCCAAGCGCGTCGAGCGAGAACTCGACGACGCCCGGGATCGGCAGGAGCCAGAACATCCACACGTCCCACGAATCGGGCCAGCGAATGCCGAACCCGGCGAGGAGCGCGACGCCGATCGCGACCGGGTACAACACCAGGCACCGTCGGCACACGTGACGACCCGCGACGATCGCACAACGGTCATAACGGGCCGGCCAATGGTGAGACAGGAACAGGGTCGTGTCGGCGACCGGGTTCGCATCGCGTTCGGCTCGTTGCTGCTCGAGGGCCCGAGCAATCCGTCGGTCGAGCTCAGCCTCGTCGGTCATCGCCACAGTCTGGCCGCCCGGCCGCTGCGTCCGCGGCTCTCGGCGTCGATCGGACCGCCCCGACAGTCGCCGATGGCCCCTGTAGATTCTCCACCCGTGCCCCTCGAACGGGAAGTCATCGGAATCGAGGGACCCGACGATCTCGATGCCGTCCTTGCGGCGATGCGATCGTTCACCGAAGCCGGCGCGGGTTGGTGCAACGTGCAACCGGATCTCGCCCCGGGCACCGAGCCTCCCAGCGGATCGGTGATGTCACGCTGGTTCCGCCGAAACAGTCCCGATGCGGCCCTCGGGACCTGGATGGCGCCACCGTCGTACCCACAGAACGCGCCCGCGACCATCGGCATCCAGCATGGCCTGGGCGTTCGAACCCGACCCCTTCTCGGCAATGTCGGTTCGTCGCCACCGGAGAGTTGGCGTTGCACGCAGGACTCCCCGCGCCGCGGCCTGGTGCTGACGGTGCCCGCCGATGCACCGCTCGAAGGCACGATTCGCTGGCTGCTCGGGGCCACCGCGGCGCTCACACGCGTCGAGACACTGGGGTCGTGGACGGTCACCGCCTTCCGTGGTCGGAAACGCTGATTCCCGACCGGCCACGTCGCGCGACGAGCAACAGCAGTCGAGGGATCGTGGTGATCGCCTCGTACTCGGTCGCCTGCGCGACGAAGCCAGGCGGCGGGCTCGGTTCCGCCATGTGCTCGATGAACAAGCCCGCATCAGCCATCGCGTTCACGTAACGCGAAAGCGGGCGGTGATGGAAACCGATCTTCACCCCACGGTCGACCTCCTCGAACCGGTGGTCCTCGACGAGGTACGCGCCGACCCGCCAGTA
>JAFDWI010000326.1 GCA_018268545.1 Actinomycetota bacterium | reverse complement strand
GGACCCCGAAGCATCGACGAGTGCCTGCACCTCGACAACGAGGCTGCGCCGACCCTCGGTGACGGGCGTGACCACCGACCCCGGAACCCCCCGGCGGCGCCCTTCGAGGAACATCGCGCCCACGTCGGGCACACCGTTCAGGCCGTCGCTGCCCATCGTGAACACACCGAGTTCGCCGACCGGCCCGAAGCGGTGCTTGATCGCCCGCAGGAAGCGCAGCGCGTGGTCGAGGTCCGCGTCGAAGGTGACCACCGTGTCGACGAGATGCTCGAGCAGGCGCGGGCCGGCGATCGAGCCGTCCTTGGTGACGTGGCCGACGATGACGAGCGCGGTACCGGTCTCGCGGGCGACCGCCGCGAGCCGTTGTGCGCACGCCCGGACCTGGGCGACGCTGCCCGCGGTGGACTCGATCGACGGGTCGTGCACGGCCTGGATCGAATCGATGATGACCAGATCGGGCCGTGCGTCGGTCATCGCCGCGACGATCTGGTCGACGTCGCCACGTTCGGTGACCAGCAACGACGACGCGGCACGCACCCCGAGCCGATCCGCGCGCAGCCGGACCTGGGCGACGGTCTCCTCGGCGGCCACGTACAGCACCGTCGACGACGAACCGGCGGCCAGTTGCAACGACAACGTCGACTTGCCGACCCCGGGAGGACCCGAGAGCAACGTGACCGATCCGGGGACCAACCCGCCACCGAGCACCCGGTCGACCTCGCCGATGCCGACCGGGGTGGGTGCGGCGCGCAACGCGCTCACCTGGGCGAGCGGCACCGCCGATGCCACGGTGGCCTCGAGGGTGTTCCAACCCTCGCAACCGTTGCACCGGCCGTTCCACACGGGCGTGACCTGCCCACAGTCGGTGCAACGAAACGACGTGTGAGAACGGGACTTCGTCCGGGAGGCCATGGGGCGCATCATGCACCCCGGGTGTGACACCGATGATCGTGCGGCCGGTCGCTACCCGTCGAATCCGGACACGGTGATCTCGTCGAAACGACGGCGACGTGTGCCCGGCAGCGGCCGGCGGCGTCGCCGACGCCCGAGCACCACCAACACGATCATCGCGAGAAGTGTCGCACCGGCGCCGATGACGGCGGCGATGTTCGCCCAGTGGGTCTGCGTGGCATGCACGTCGATCGTCTCGGGCCCGCCACCCAGGGGCACCGAAGCCGACACGGTCTCGTTGCCCATCGAATCGTTGCCCATCCGGCCCGACCAGGCGAGCGACTTCGACGGGACGATCTGCAACCCGACGACGAGGTCACCTCCCGACGGCAGCTTCTCGCCGGATTTCGTGACCGTGTCGGTCAGCGTGCAACCGAGGGCCTTGGTCAACTCCGGGTCGCCGAAGGTGTCGAGCCCCTTGCGCAGATCGACGGTTCCGGTGAACCCGTACTTCGTCGAGAACGTCGACGACGTCCGGGTGAGCCGGACCCCGTGGAACGGCCCGTCGGCGCCACCGAGCGTTGCGAGCAGTGTGTTCGCACCGGCGACGTCGGCGAAGGGATGGGTGAGCCGGATCTGTACACCGCCGTCGTGCGCGGTGGTCGGACCGGCGATCGTCCATCCGGCGCGTTTCAGGTCGTCGACAGCGAGCATGCGCGACACGTCGCCGACGTGGGCGGCCGCGTCGGCGTCGAGGAACACGTCCACGGTGACCGAGCCGGAGCCGTCGGGACGCACGTCGACACGGGTCCACGCGGTCGTCTTGCACCCGGCCAGCACCAGCGCGCAGAGCGCGACGGCGAGGGCCGTGCGGACCCGGGTCAGGTGTCGCCCGACGGTGACCCGCCGGTTCCGGCGAGTTCTTCCACCGGCGGCGGTTCGAACCCTTCGACCGAATGGAAGGTCACCATCTTCTCGCCCGACGCCGACTCGGGGTCGACCTCGACGTCGACGATGACGGTCTCACCGGCCCGGAACTGCTTCCAGAGCAGTCGTTCCGAGAGCGGGTCCTCGATGAGGCGTTGGATGGCCCGGCGGAGCGGACGTGCGCCCAGTTGCGGGTCGTACCCGCGGTCGGCCAGGTGCAACTTGACCGCCTCGGTGAGCTCGAGCCCGATGCCCTGGGATTCGAGTTGGCTGATGACCCGCTTGATCATCAGGTCGACGATCTGGGTGACCTCTTCCTTGGACAGCTCGTGGAACACGACGGTCTCGTCGATGCGGTTCAGGAACTCGGGGCGGAAGTGCTCCTTGAGCGCCTCGTGCGCCTTCTCCTTCATGCGCTCGTAGCTGACCGCCTCGTCGGCCTTGCCGAACCCGACGTGCGCCTTGCGCAGGTCCTTGGTCCCCAGGTTGGACGTCATGATCAGCACGGTGTTGCGGAAGTCGACCGAACGCCCCTGCGAGTCGGTCAGGCGTCCTTCTTCGAGGATCTGCAACAGCGTGTTGAACACGTCGGGGTGGGCTTTTTCGATCTCGTCGAACAGCACCACGCTGAACGGCTTGCGTCGCACCGCCTCGGTGAGCTGGCCACCTTCGTCGTAGCCGACGTACCCGGGTGGCGAACCGACCAGGCGCGACACGGTGTGCTTCTCCATGTACTCGGACATGTCGAGCTGGATCAGGCTGTCCTCGTCGCCGAACAGGAAGTCCGACAGTGTCTTGGCGAGCTCGGTCTTGCCCACACCGGAGGGTCCGAGGAAGATGAACGAGCCGCTGGGCCGCTTGGGATCCTTCAGCCCGGCGCGGGTGCGGCGGATCGCCTGGGAGACGGCCTTGATGGCGTCTTCCTGGCCGATGACCCGCTTGTGGAGTTCGTCCTCCATGCGCAGCAGTTTGGCGGTCTCTTCTTCGGTGAGCTTGTAGACGGGGATGCCGGTCCAGATCGAGAGCACCTCGGCGATGGACTCTTCGTCGACCTCGTCGAACAGGTCCACGCCGGACGACTTGATCTCGGCTTCCTTGGTCTCCTTCTCGGCGAGCAGTTCCTTCTCCTTGTCGCGCAGCTTGGAGGCCTCTTCGAAACGCTGGGCTTCGACCGCTTCCTTCTTCTGCTGCTGCACCTGGGAGATCTCGTTCTCGAGTTCCTTGTAGTCCGGCGGGGTCGACATGCGCTTGATGCGCAACCGGCTGCCGGCCTCGTCGATCAGGTCGATGGCCTTGTCGGGCAGGTGCCGGTCCGAGATGTAGCGGTCGGCCATGTTCGCCGCGGCGACGAGCGCCTGGTCGGTGATGGTGACCCGGTGGTGCGTCTCGTAGCGGTCGCGCAGGCCCTTGAGGATCTCGATGGTGTGCGCGACGGTCGGTTCGCCGACCTTGACGGGCTGGAAACGACGCTCGAGTGCGGAGTCCTTCTCGAGGTGTTTGCGGTATTCGTCGGTGGTGGTGGCACCGATGGTCTGCAACTCGCCTCGGGCCAGCATCGGCTTGAGGATCGACGCGGCGTCGATGGCACCTTCGGCGGCACCGGCGCCGACGAGCGTGTGGATCTCGTCGATG